>CAXUOL010000116.1:0-12809 GCA_964252435.1 uncultured Nostoc sp. | reverse complement strand
TGATTCCAGCCCAGGCATATTTAAAACTAACAAATAAATTAGAGGCTACTTTCCACGAGAATTTCCGTTCGTTAGACACTAGTGTTTGTAACGAGGTAGGCGTTGGTGAGGGAGAAATTTTTTGGGACATAGACTTAAAAACACAAGAACAGAGTTGCTACAGTGGGAATATTCGCCGATCTTAATGGCAGAATTAACTTTGAGGCAATCTTTAGGCAATTTTCCACAGAAGTATTATAAAAGTATTACCCAAAATTGACATTAAGAGATACATCAGCTACTGCTATTCCATGTCAATAGCAATACCTATTGCATTCAGCAATCTCACTTGCTGTCTTAACATTCGCTCTAAACTTTTTTCATCAGGATGATCCCAGCCCAACAGATGTAATAAACCGTGAGCAGCTAACCAGGCTAGCTCGGTTGGTAAGCTATGTTCCTGTTGTTGAGCTTGGCGTTGTGCTGTATCTACAGACACAATAATATCACCTAAATATAATGGTACAGAGGCAAGCATTTCTTTGCTTTGAGGAAAATCCACCTCCAAAGCAGCAAAGGCTAAAACGTCTGTCGGCTTATTTTGCTGACGATATTGAGCATTCAGTTCTTGAATTTGCGAGTCATCTGTCAAACGCAACCCGATTTCATAACTTGGCGCTGGTGGAATCTGAGGCTGAAGTATTTCCAACCAGTGATTAAACCAGTTTTCCCAAGTTTCAGGAGTAATTCGGGCATTAGTATCGTCAATCTTTACAGATATTGTCGGAGACAACTCATAAAAATACTCCTCCACATATAGTTCAACTCTCAGGGGCACAAAGTCTCCTTGTCTGAGGTTTAGGATTTGTTGTTAATGAGTGAGGTAAGCAAGACCAACAAGCAGAGCTAAAAGCCCTACAGCAGTCAACGCAAAATGCTTTAGGGAAGTTCCACCCTTGCGCACCATGTTTCGCATGGCGAGTTTGACGTAGCTAGGTTGAGGTTCTGTTGAAGGAGAGTTGCTCATAGTTATTTGTCTACAGACTCTTTTATAACTGTAACAGTTGGTCTAGGATAGAATTGCGATCGCCTATATATTGTTAAGGCGCTTCTGTGTGAAACGCCTTAGAAATCGGGGTATTATGTAACAACTGCCTCTATACCGGAGTGTTTTCTACTAGTTTATTTTCTTGGCGCAGATAAGCTTGGATGAATGTATCAAGTTCGCCATTCATTATATCACCAATCGCTGTTGTTTCCGTGTTTGTACGCAAATCCTTCACCATTTGATAAGGGTGAAACACATAGTTACGGATTTGGTTTCCCCAAGAGGCTTCCACCATATCGCCACGAATTTCGGCAATTTCTTGGGCACGTTGCTCTTTGGCGATGACCAACAGCTTTGCTTTGAGGCGATTTAGGGCTTTTTCTTTATTTTGCAGCTGCGATCGCTCTTCTGTACAGCGCACAGCAAGACCTGTGGGAAGGTGAACAATCCGTACCGCAGTTTCTACTTTGTTGACATTTTGCCCACCTTTACCACCAGAGCGAGTTGTGGTGATTTCTAAATCTTTATCTGGAATATCTAATTGCACAGAGTTATCAATTTGCGGCATCACTTCCACCCCGGCAAAACTGGTTTGTCGCTTACCGTTGGCATTAAAAGGTGAAATCCGCACTAAGCGATGTGTACCCATTTCTGAACGCAAGTAACCATAAGCATAGCGACCAGTTATTTCTAGGGTTGCCGATTTAATTCCGGCTTCATCACCCTCTGACTCTTCAGCTAAAGTTACCTTATAGCCGTGAGCTTCGCCCCAACGGGTGTACATCCGCATCAGCATAAATGCCCAGTCTTGAGCATCTGTGCCACCAGCACCAGCAGTAATCGTCAGTACAGCACCTTCTGCATCATAGGGGCTAGAAAGTAACTGTTGTAACTCCCACTGGTCAAGGTCACGATTCAGTTTAGTGATGGTAGATTCTGCTTCTTGGAGTAGTGCCTCATCGGTTTCTAACTCCAATAATTCAACAACTGCCTTAGTATCTTCGAGATTGGCGTGCCAGCGATCGTATTGCTGGATGTGGGCTTTCAGATCATTGAGTTCTTGTAGCGTTTGTTGGGCCTGGGTTTGGTCATTCCAGAATTCTGGCTGTGCTGATATTTTTTCGAGGTCTTGAATTTTGGCTGTCAGTGCAGGTACGTCAAAGATAGTCCTGGGTTTTACCCAGGCGGCCAGACAACGTTTCGATTTCGCGTTTGAGTTCTAAAACTTCCATAGTGCTTGCTGAATGATAGATAGAGCGCTTTAGATTGGAAAATCGCTCTTTATTCTACTTGTATTTATTAATTTTAGCTGTAGTTGGGCAAATTCTCTCTGCACAACTTGTATAGGTTACAAAAGTTACTTGAAATTATCAAGCACTTCTTTACCCACTGAAGTAGTGAGATTTAGCTGTTGCAGATAGGCTTTGATAAACAAATCAATTTTACCGTCTAATACCTCTGTCGCAACAGTTGTTTCTACATTAGTGCGTAAATCTTTCACCTTAGTGTAAGGATACAAGATATATTCACGGATGAGCTTGTTGGATAAAGATTTTATCTGTCGGGGTTGAATTTGGTCAACTTGCTTGACATTTTGAATTCGGGCGATCGCAAACAGTTTACTCTTGAGAATAGCTAAGGCTTTCTCTTTGTTTTGCATCTGGCTACGCTGTTGGTTACAAGATACACTAATCCCAGTTGGAATGTGAAGCATCTTTACCCATGTTTCTGTCCGGTTGACATTCCCCCGATGGCGATAATAAGTAATTTCCAAATCCTTTTCTGGAATCTCCCACTCAACGGACTCATCCAATATTGGAATAACTTCTACACTAGCTAAACTCGTGTGCAAGCTGTTAATAACATTGAAGGGCGATATCTGTTGTAATTGATGTGTGCCTGTTTCTGATTTGAGGTAGCCGTATGCATAACGTGTTGTAATTTCTAAAGTTGCATACTTAATTCCGGCTTCATTCCCCTCAGAAATCTCTACTAAATGCAATTGGTAATTGTGGCTTTTTCCCCAACGACAGTACATTTGCAGCAACATATATGCCCAGTATTGGCTGTCTGCATTATCAACCTCAGCAGTAATAGTCAGAAATGCACCTTTTTTGTCGTGGGGGTCAGACAATAATTGTCGTATTTCTGCTGTTTCGAGTTCTTGTTGGAGTTGAGTAAGGTTAGTTTGCGCCTCTTGGCACAATTCCTCATCAGCAGATAATTCTAACAATTCCAATGCAGCCTTGATATCTTCTAGAATCGAACACCAGCGCTGATATTCCTGATGCTTGTAGAATATAGAGTATTCAATTTCTTGAAGTATCTCATAAGCAGGGTTTGGATTCTTCCAAAAACCTGGTTGAGCAATTACTTGATTAAAGTATTGAATTCTTGCAGTCAAATATTGGAGGTCAAAGACAGCCTTCAGCCTTGGTCAAGATATTAGACAAGTTGTCTACTTCGCGCTTAATATTTGAGAGTTCTAGCATAGTTTTGCTCACTTGAGGCTGAACTTATCTACATATTCTACTATTAAAACGATAAAAAACCGTGGTTACTAAAAATTTAACCACAGTTTTTACTTTATTAGAACTTACGCAAAATATCTCTCAAACTCTTATTCCTTCGTGTTCTCTGTGCCTGTGTGGTTAGATTTCCCGTTAAACCACCAAGGCAATGACACCAAGCGTCAAGCTGGACATCTTGGGCTAGTGCGTAGGCGTAGCCCGTCGTAGACATCGCCAACAATTTACTCTTGAGAATAGCTAAGACTTTCTCTTTGTTTTGCATCTGGCTACGCTCTTGTTTACAAGATACACTAATCCCAGCAGGAATGTGAACCATCTTTACCTATGTTTCTGTTGCAGAAGGTGGGTTTTTAGGCGGCTTAGGGTTATCTCGTGCTCTGTTATCTGGATCTCCCCCCCCCAAATTAGACGCCCAATCATTTGCTCCTAACCCGAAGTGTCCTGTCTCAAACCACTTAGACTTGAGCAGCGACCACCAATCATTTGTCAACCCTTCCAATACGTAGTCATAAGGAAGCCAACCATAGCCCCCTTGACCCCAATCGGTTCCCCAAGAGTTTCTGATTAGCAATGCTCCTTGTGACCGTCTACTACCATCAGCGTTCTCTATTACCTTATGGTCATCGTAGCCAACTGCAACAACAGCGTGACCTCCTTTTACCTTATCGTTTTTAACTGGGTATGGAATATAACCACTTGGGTTTAAATCCTCGATGGAATAATACATAGTAAACCCAAACGCGCAGGGAAAACCAGCAGCTAAGGCTGTTTTAATTCGCAATAGCAGTATATATTCTGTAGTGTCTGAAGGATTTAGGCGGAAGTATTTCAGCGCTTGATAACTTTGACCAAAAGAGTAGCAGAAAGGGGTTGGTTCTTCATCAAACTTGTCTTCTCTATAGGGCCAGTACTCTTCTGGGGGGACGCCAAATAATGCCATTGCCTGCATAGTTTGCCGGAGAGATGCTCCTACATCACCTTGACGATGCATGAGATTGCGTGTTGCTTTATAAAGGAAGAGCCGAGAAGCATCGATATACCGATTAAAACTTCTTTTCTCAAAGTACTCCATTAAAGCAACACCAGCATGTGCCGTACATGAATCTAATGAGCCTTGGTCTTCAATTGGGGAACACCAGAAGCTTAAATCTACAAATTCTGGCATTAATAAATATACAGTTACCTTCTTGGCATTTTCTTGTTTTTCCTTGCTATTTCCCTTGTTGTGATTTTCTTGTTTTTTTCTGATAGATTCTTGTAAATTACCTTCTACCAGAATTACTAAATCACTTTGAAACTCCGGGCTTTTCTCCAAATACTTTAGTTCATCTGGGAATTCAGGTAGTATTTGGATGACTGTTCTCAGATTATTCTGTTGATTTTTTGAATGATTGTTATCCGAAGGCTGAGGATTATAACTCAGACTTACTCCTAAAATTTCGATAGTTCCTTTTAAATCTTTGATTGACTTAAATATATCCTCTATCTTTTCTAAAGAGGTAGCTAATTTCTTATTTTTATTTTCATCGTTGTTTGGCTCAACAGGAATTGTTTGATAAATATTCTCCAAGGATTGTTTAAAATTTAAAATTGTTGAAAGAGCTATATATGAAGATACTGGATTTAAATCCCAGTCTCTAAACAAGTTTATTTCCGGTTCTTGTTGAGAAAAAATACGAGCTTTTTCCTTCATTTTTTGCTTAATAAATTCATTCTTGCCAGCTTCATAGTGGTTCACAACCTGGTGAAGTGCGTTTTCAGAGCTACTAACTTTAGTGGAAAATGTTTGAGTATATTTTAGTTGCTTAGGAAACGTTTTAGTACTTGCTTGCTGATTCTCTAGTTGATTATTTTTACGGATCTCATTAACATATTCAGATTGATTGAACCATTTATCTAGCTTATCTAATACGTCTTTTACAGCTTTTTCAAGATTTCTATGTTGAGCTAAGGGAGAAATTAGTTGAGCAACCAATTTAACTATCATATCAATTGATCGCTTCAATACATTCTGGTGGGAAGGGATATCAAACGTATCAGTATCTGTAGTTAGTTGCAATCCTTTTTCACCAACAAAATCTTCAGCTTTAAATTCAGAAATTTCAAAAACTCTTAAAATAATTTCATAAAGGTTTATGGGTATTGCAGAGGATACAGGTAAAACTTCCCGCCGCTGTTGTGTTTTGAGCGCAACTAAGTCATCTAATACTTTCGAGGTTTTTTCTAATTTTTGCAAATCATCTAGACTATCTACTGCTAGTCCATATCTAGCCTGAAATGAATTGACTGCTGTCTGTGTCTGCGATCCCAAATTCCCTGTTACTTGTCCATCAAATTCTCCTAACTCATGTAAAAGCTTCTGTATTTTTTTAATTTCTTGAACTTTCTTATTATCCTCAGCTTTTTGCTGTTGTTCATTATAAGCTTTATTATATTTGTCAAATACTTTATTTAAATTTGTCTTTGTAAGTTCGCAAACTATCCCATAAACACCATCAAACTTTAAGTCATTTTGTGAGAAATATTGTCTTTGAAATTCTTCAATTGCATCCTGTGTAAGATAGTCAAATAATCCTTTTATTGCGCCGTTATTTTCTCCTAAATTTTTGAGATAGCCTAGTTTATTGAGTTTTATTTGAATTTCTTTAATTTCTGTATCCAGCATTCCCAATTTAATTGTTTTTTCCGTGCTTTCATTTTCAGAAGTTTTTTCTGTTTCTAGTATTTCCAAAACTTGATTTAAAGTATAGAGTGTCACTTGATCCACAACACTATCAACACCTTGATCCGAGATGATTGAGAGTTCAAAAATACTCTTGAGTAGTTTTACTGCCTTTTCTGTATTTTTACCAAAATAACCATATTCCATATATTCTGATTGTAAAAAATTCTCTGTAAACTCCTTAATTTTATTTTTCAAAGTTACAGATTTTTCACATAGTCCGCTAAATTTTAGTAACTTTTGTTGAAAATTATAGACTTCTTGACCTGCACAACCAGGAGCTAAAAATATTTGTTCTTTAAGGGCTTTAGCATTGACTAATTTGAAACCTTTACTTATCTTTTGCTCAAACTTTTCAAACTTTGAGATGTCTATGTCTGTACTATCGAGATTTACTAGACTATTTTTGAGTGAATTTAATAACTCAAACAATTCTTCTAGACTATTTTGCGAGTAATTATCATTACTTATCTGTATATCTTGAATATTTGTGATTAACTTCTGATTGATTTCGTCCATGCGGTAGTCTCTAAAATCGGGGTAGTCTGGTATCCAGCCTGTCGCTTTTATATCCACGGTGATTTCCTCTCAGATTTCTGCTCTTATGGTTATCTATTGTTATGGTTCTTTTTATGCAAAAAAATATTTAAAATTTATTACTTTTCTTGAAGCATTTAACCACGTGAAATAATAGTGAAAATTGGCAAAATCAAAATTTAGTCTGAGTTTTAACTCCATTACAAAGATAGCGATCGCTTTGACCCTGAGAATTATTCGCTAGATAATCATGCAGCCAATCGCACCCACGCCCCATCAAATTATCTAGGGTGAGATTTTCCACATTCCATAAAATTGCTGTACCATCTTTACTGCCAGAAACAAGAGTCTTACCATCAGGGCTGAAACTGATACCATTGACTTCACCACTATGACCAGTAAGAGTAATAATCAAAGTCCCGTCTTTGTGCCAAAGTTTCACTGTTTTGTCATCACTAGCAGTGGCAATCATCTGACCGTCAGGACTGAAAGTTACTTGCCAGATAGCTGCACTATGCCCATCGAGACTGCCGATCGCCCGACCGTCAAGCTGCCAAAGTTTTACTCTATTATCTGCACCAGCACTAGCAAGGGTCTGACTATCAGGGCTAAAACTGACGCTGTAGACAGAAACATTATGGTTGATGGTGTTAAGTAACTGACCTTGCCGATTCCAGAGTTTCACTGCTCCGTCATTACTACCAGTGGCAATCATCTTGCTGTCTGGACTAAAAGTGACGCTATAGACAGTAGCGCTATGGTTTAGGGTGTTAAGCAGCTGACCCTGACGATTCCAGAGTTTTACTGTTCTATCTTGACCAGCAGTGGCAATTGTTTTGCCGTCTGGGCTGAAACTCACGCTATGAATGCGAATGCGATCGCTATGCTTTAAAGTATTGAGCAGTTTACCCTGACGATTCCACAGTCTTACCACCCCTTCGTCATAACTAGCAGCAGCAATTATCTGACCATCTGGACTAAAATTCACATCCCAGATTTTGTAGTCATTGATCTTCAGCAATTGAATCTGCTTACCCTGCTGATTCCAGAGTTTCACCGTTCCCTTATCTCTGGCGGTGGCGATCGCTTTCCCGTCAGGTGAGAAATTCACGCGATTGACACCAACCTGATGTCCAGCGAGAATGGTCTGCCAAGGGCTGTCTATTTGCCACAGTTTCACTGTCTTATCTTGACTAGCAGAAGCAAGGGTACGACCATCGGGGCTAAAAGTCACTTGATTAACTCCACCACTATGTCCTGTAAAGGTGGTAAGTTCTTGGCCATTTTTCTGCCAGAGTGTCACGCTGTTATCGTCATTACCTGTGGCAAGGGTCTGACCATCGGGACTGAAACTGACGCTGTAGATCCGACTACTCTGTGCCTCCGATCTGGTAATAGTTGGAAGCACTTTCCCATCGGTATTCCAAAGTTTCACAGTTCCATCATAACTGGCAGAGGCAAGGGTATCGTCAGAACTGAAACTCACGCTAGTGACTATATTGTTATGTCCTTCTAACGTCTTAAATTCCCTACCGTCGTTGTTCCACAGTTTCACCGTTCTATCAAAACTGGCAGAGGCTAGTATCCGATCGTCACGGCTGAAACTCAAACTATAGACTGGGCCTGTATGGCGCTTGAGTATTTTGAGTTCTTGACCCTGTATGTTCCAAAGTCTCACCATGTTGTCGTCACTACCAGAGGCAAGGGTCTTGCCATCATGACTGAAACTCACAGCTCGAATTCCAGTATTCAGCTTTTTAAAGGTTTTAAGTTCCTTGCCGTCTTGTTTCCAGAGTTTCACCGTTCCGTCTAAACTGGCAGAAGCAAGAATTTGACTGTCGGGGCTGAAACTCACACTGAGGACTTGATCTAGATGCCCTAGTAAAGTATTCAGCAAACGACCGTGTTTGTTCCAAAGTTTTATTGTGTTGTCTCCACTAGCGGTAGCGATCGCTTCTCCATCTGGACTGAAACTAACGCTTTGGATATAATTGCTGTGTCCCTGGAGGCGATCGCGCTCTCTTACCCAGTAAAGAGCCTGCCCTAGCACAGTCATAACTTCCGCCCGTTCTTGATTTGGAATATTGATTTTGGCTGTATCTAGTTCTTTGAGTTGCTTGCTGGCTTTTAAACCTTCTATCAGGGCATCAATCGTATTTCTATTCGAGGTAAAATGCGCGTCTGACGCTGAAATCAAGGCTCGGAGTTCCGATTTTTGTGCTGCTATCCGTTGGTTAATAGCTGCATTCCACCCAATTCCGGCAACAATAGCCAATCCTGTTGAAACTACAAATCCTGATGTCAGAGCAATAAATCTTGTTCTGTGACGTACCCTTTGGACTTTACGACTTTCGCCGATATACTCTTGTTGGAGTGGTGTGATCAAGGGTTCTTTCCCTGCTCCTTGGGTGAACCATTGCTCTGCTTCTTCTAGTTCACTACCTTGTAGCAAGTAACTATTGTTGCGTTTTTTCTGATCCCACTCCAAGGCTCTTATGAGTAAGCGGGTATGCTGTTTAACATGAGCTAGATCAGTATCGAGTGCTTTGAGTAATGATTGCAAGGCTTGCTCAAAATCATTACTTTCTTGGAAGAAAATATAGTTAATTTTGGCTAATTCGGGATGAACACCCTCAACATCCTGCAACACGATTGGCACTAAACGTTTATTATGCTTGAGGGCGTGTGCAAACTCTTCACCGCAGACTTTAGAAGTGACTGAATTCAGACTAATAATAAAGATAAAATTATCAGCACCTTCAATTCCTTCATAAATTTCTTTCCGCCAATCTGCCGTGAATGGAATTCCCTCCCAATCCACCCAGATATCTCGCTTATGTTGCTTGAGTGCTTCATAAAGCCTTTTGACGAACTCTTTATCTTTGCGGGAGTAGGAAATAAACGCCTCAGCCATATAATTCTATAAATACGTTAATAACGCTTGGATAAGATACTACTTTTCTCCTGTTTTTGAAAAAAATCTATATCCTTCGGAAAAAGAATTAATTGAATGCAAATTTGATTAGACCTCTTGCAAAAGTCCCTAGCCTCCCCCGGCAAGCGGGCAGGGGAGCTTTTGTTTTACTCAAATGCGGGGTGGGGTTCTTTATTTTTGATTTATGCAAGAAGTCTATTATTTAAATGTTCTTACTATGGCAATGCGATTATATTTTTGGAAAATATAATCGCATTGCTATATATGATAATTTATTCCACAAATTTTCATTACAACCTTTTTTATCTATTTGAACCACAATTTCCTGTAGGCCCATACAGTTGTCATTGGTGTAACTTAAGGTTAAAAGGGCGATTATACCATTTCTTTGTGAGGCTGCGCCAAATTTTCTTTCTTCCTTTGTGTCCAACTCTTACGAGACGCTACGCGAATGTACCCTTTGCGGTTCGTTCCTTATATAATTTGGCGCATCTTTGTACAGAATTGGTATTAGAAATTAAAATGATGAAAAAACTGTGGTTACATTTTCAGCAACCACAGTTTTTGCTTTATAAAACTTTACTTTTGTTAGTGCCTACAGGTAATTAATCGCGGCCATTAATGGCAATTAGCAACCGCAAGATAAAGACAAACAAATTGATGTAAGTAAGGTACATCGACAAAGCAGCAGGTAGATATTGATCATCGCTGTAAGTACGGGGCAAGATGTAGAAATCGACAACAGAAACCCCAACAAACAAGAATACTCCTAAACCGGAGATGGCGATTTCTAACCAATTTGGCGTGTAAACACCAAACATAGCAAATCCGAATTGGGCAAGACACACAACTACCAAGGCAATGACACCAAGATTGATGGTTTTCGTCAAAGCCATCCCATCTTGTTCAGAAAGATTTGAACCAATTTGACGGGCAGCAATAAAGGTGACACCACAACCAAGGGCAGCCAACCCAATGCCTTGAATGCCAACACCTTGGTGGCTCAAAGCAACATACACCAATCCACTGAGAGTATATCCAGATAAGAGGCTGTAGGTTGCCAACAAGGGTAATGCAAGACCCTTGTTACCTTTTTGGGCAACATTTTGGGCAACAAAGAACAAAATTAACTCCAAAATCACCGCACCAATGAAGGTAGGAAAGAATATTTCGGGGTTAGTACGGATAACTCCCAAACCGCCGTAGGTTCCTAATGCCGTTAGCACTAATCCACCACCGACGTAGGGGAGGGCGTTGGCAATCACGTTTGGGCCAACGAGGACGTGAGATTTAGCCTCACGGATAGCTTCACGAAAATTACTGGTATTGCTCATATTGAAAAACTGTTTTTTAGGAAAACATTCTGCTTATTCTTATTTTTACCAATCTTTGGGGTTAACAGCCAAAGATTAAATAGGGTTGCCAAACCTGAAGGGCGGCTTTGTTGTTAAAAGTTAGAGTCCTCAGTCTTTGAAGATTCCAGAGGATCTCTTTAGTACTGACAGCATACTCTTTAGCCTTGATTGCAAAGGGAAAAGGCAATGGTAAAACAACGTTATTTGCAAAATAAGGCCAACGATTCCTTAGAGAATGAACAAACTAGGGTAGCTTGTCGCCTGCAATTTATGCAAGATGTCTATTGAATAGAAATGTCTCTCAATGCCCAATTAAGTACAAATCTTCATAAAAATGAGTAGAAATTCTGTTTTTTGTAGCTTGGGTTTTGTTCTTAAATACAACTGCCAATTTAGATTTTTGACCTTTGTTAATAGACGGTGCGTACTAAGAGATAAAATTGCCCAGTCTATTTTGTGATTAATTCATTATCGATCCAGCTGCACTCAGTATGACTGATAGGTATTAGGTCAGTCATGCATTCTTCAGCATAAATAGCTAGTTTTTGTTGCAAAAGCTAAAGATTATTTACCATTCAACAGTTATGTAAAAAGCAAAAATCACCTGTAACAGTGAGGTTTGCAAAATCATGCGTACAAATACTGAATTGTGGAGTTCGACCCCTCACAAGTTCAGTGAAACGACGATGGCTTATTCTGCCTTGACTAACGAAAATAATTACAGCTTAGAAGAAAATATACGCAACTCCATTTGCTCAGAAATAGGAGTTACAACAAAGGAATGTATATGGCAACAAGTGAGTCCTCTTTACGAACTGATGGTATCGAATTATTACACTTGTACCACCAGAATCCTTCTATTAAACTTCGTAATAAACTTGTACAGTTACATACTGGCTTAGTACGGAAGATGGCTCATAAATTCAGCCATCAATGTAATGAACCTTATGAAGATTTAGAACAAATCGGTTATTTTGGTTTAATTAGGGCAATTGAGCGCTTCGATCCTAGCCAAGGATATGCTTTTAGTTCCTTTGCAGTGCCATATATTCGCGGTGAGATGCTGCACTTTTTGCGCGATCGCAGTACTTTATTAAAAATTCCTCGTCGTTGGCAAGAATTATATAATGAAGGACAAAAGATTCGCAAGGACTTGTCAATCTCTTTAGGTCGCCCGCCCAAGGATGCTGAAATTGCCAGCCAACTTCGGGTATCTGTACAAGAGTGGCAGGAAACCAAGTTAGCTGCTCAAAACCGGATGCCCTTGAGTTTAGATGCAACCGCAGTTAACTATGTTGATTGCCAAATAACCTTGGGTGAAGCACTTCCTTGTCCTCGTTCTCATGTGCTTCTGCAACAAGAAGAAGAACGCCAACAACTCCAAGGCGCAATAAATATGTTAGAAGAAAAGCCCCGTATGGCAGTTGAAATGGTATTCTTAAAGGAACTTTCTCGCAAGGATGCTGCTAAAAATATTGGTACTAGTCCAATGACAGTAACACGCTATCTGCAAAAGGGAATTCAAGATTTGATTTGTTATTTGCAACCACAGGTAATGCCCACAGGATCTTGATGTCATTAGTCAATGGTCAGTGGTTAGTAGAAAAGCAACTGACAAATGACAAATTACAAATGACTAAATTATCTAGATTTTAAATCAGCGATCGCACCTTTGGTCATGGCAGCAATAGCTTGGTCTGTC
>CAXUOL010000115.1:316-12870 GCA_964252435.1 uncultured Nostoc sp. | reverse complement strand
GAGACAAGGGGGACAAGGGTGAATTATTCAACAAGTCTCTCCCTTATCTTCCCCCTCTTCCTTGTCTACCTTGTCTCTTCTCAATGCCCAATACCTAAAAATTATTTTTCATTTCCCGTATCCGCGCAAAGGTTTGCACTCCATCGCTACCCTTAACGGTCGATTGTAATGATGGCTGATCCCAACGTAAAAAGGGATTGATTCGCTTCTCCATTCCCAGCAGCGATGGTATAGTAGCTTCTCCTCGACTACGATAAGTTTTCACTTCATTGAAGCGTTTTTGTAAGTCGGCATTATCGCCATCCACAGTTAGGGCAAATTGCAGATTTCCTAAAGTGTATTCGTGGGCACACCAGATACGGGTATCATCTGGTAGAGAACGCAGTTTGCTTAAAGAATCCACCATTTGAGTTGGTGTTCCTTCAAATAAGCGACCGCAACCGCCAGAAAATAAGGTATCGCCGCAAAATAAATCGCCTGTCTCACCAGCTTTTTCGGGGGAAAAGTAGTAAGCGATGTGAGCGCGGGTATGTCCGGGAACAAAAATAACTTCAGCTATGCGATCTGCAAACTGAACGCGATCGCCTTGTTGCAAAAATACCTGCTGTCCGGGAATTCGCCCGCGATCTTTGACGCCACCGTAGACTGTTACTTGCGGGAAGTGTTCTATTAATTGCTGATTGCCACCTACATGGTCATTGTGGTGGTGTGTGTTGAAAATCGCCACCAACTCAACTTTTAACTGTGCAAGTTGCTTTAGTACTGGTTCAGCCTCTGCTGGATCGACAACAGCAGCAATTTGTTGCTGGCGATCTACCAGCAAAAATATGTAATTATCTGAGAGTGCCTCAAGCCTGATTACTTGCATTACTTAATATCTCCCTTTCCAGTAAATACTTTGGAATCTATCAGCAATCTTAAATATCTCAGTGAGAAAAGGTTGAGAAAGTCCATAAATACTATGATAGTATACAACCGTAATAATACTTAAAATTATGCTAAGTAACTATAAATTATATCTGAGTATATCAGTAAAATTTCTCTGGGAGGAAGTGTAAAAGCTAAGTTAGATTTATTCTGTTCTTTTTGTCATAAATTGTCTTTTTTACTCAAAAACACAAAATCAGTAATCGAAAAAATTTTTTATTTGTACATACTAACTTTTAGTACAGAATCTTATAGATCCACTTTTGGTTATTTATAAAATATAGATGTTAATAACGACAAATAGAGCAATAAATCATGGTAAAAAAAGATGAGCTTTCCAATTTTTTCTTTGCAGGTTCATAAATGAAGCTAATCCATACAACTAGCTGGTATTTTCCAGAGACATCAGCCGGTGCTGAAGTATACTTAGATTCACTACTGCATGGCTTACAAGTACATGGACTTGAAGGTATTGTTGCTGCTCCTAAACAAGGTACAGAGGAAGATACCTACGAATACAATGGCATCTGTGTTTATCGTTATCCAGTTTTTCCTAACCCCAGTAAGATAGAGGTACACAAGCAGCTACCCCACGGCGGCTTTAAAACTTTTGCTAATTGGCTAGAAAACAATCGAGCCGATGTATATCATCAACATTCATGGCGATTTGACTGCGGTTTACATCATCTTGCTCTCGCCCGTCAGTTAGGGATGGCTACTGTAGTCACCGTCCACATACCTGAACCTATATGTCTGCGTGGTACGATGATGCGCTGGGGTGAAGAACCTTGCAATGGGTTGATTGACTCTGTTAATTGTAGTCAATGTTTGGGAGTAGCAAAACAAGTAGCACCTTGGATGCTTAAGGCTTTTAGTCAAGTTCCTTTGGATATTGGCATAGCAGCAGAAACAAAATTACTTACCTCTAAAAATTTCAAGCTACGCCTGCTTGGTAAAACTCTTGGTATTCCTACTCTAGTGTCTCAACATCGACGCAATTTGATGCAACTAGCAAAACTAGCCGATCGCATTGTTGTAACGAGTAATTGGCAATACAATGCTTTTGTTGCAAACAACGTTCCTCCCGAAAAACTTACTGTCTCTCGGCAAGGTGTTGCTAACACTTTCAAACGTGAAGTAACACTAAACAAACTACAGAACTCTACATTAAAAATTGGCTTTTTGGGCCGCTGGCAAGAAACTAAAGGGGTACAAGTTTTAGTAGAAGCGGTACATAGTCTACCGAATGATGTACCTGTGGAGTTAATTCTTCATGCTACTCATCCGGGAAAATACGGTGCTGCCAATCGTGAAAAAGTGATGGCGATCGCTGCTTGCGATCGCCGGATTCGGATTGCTGAACCACTTTCACGCGAAGCTGTACCAGACGCATTAGCAGGTTTCGATATCCTAGCAATACCGTCGCAGTGGTTAGAAACTGGGCCGATAGTTGCTTTAGAAGCACAAGCTATGGGCATTCCCGTACTAGGTTCAAATTTAGGAGGAATTGCTGAGTTAGTCCGTCACGGCATCGATGGTTGGTTAGTTCCAGCCAAAGATGTCCAAGCATGGGCACAAGCGATCGCAACTTTAGCCAAAGACGCTGATTTACTAGCTAAATTACGTCAAGGTATCCAGCCAGTACGTACAATGGATACTGTTGCTTCAGAGATGTTGGCACTTTACCATGAAATCTTAAAGAAGAATGCAGAATTCAGAATACAGAATTCAGAATCAATTAGTGGGGGATTCAAAGCCACCACTAATTGAAGACCACCAAATTTTCAATTTGGTGTGGTGTTTCACTATTTATTCAGACGCTCGCGGACTCGCTAACGCTGCGCTATCCGCCAGTCGCACAGAATTAAATTCTGTTAGCGGTAGCGGGGCGTTTAGCCCATTCTGGCTCCTGACTCCTGAATTCTGTTTTTTAAAAATTCCTCAGAAAAACTTTGTATCTTGATGAATTGATACCTAATTTCTGTAGTTGCTCCAACTCCTACAAAACAAATTAAATTAAGATTTGCAGATTTAGCAATAGCTGACAAATCCTGGGAAAATTAAATAAAAATCAGTATAAAAATAGTGAAAAAATTTTCTAAAATATCCTTGTTGGTTTCCGATTTATCAAGTGCAGCAATTCTGCGTGCATACTTGATAGCAAAAGCTCTCAATCAGTTAGGATATGAAGTTGAAATTATGGGTTTTTTATTTGGAAATAACTTTTATTTAAATTTACCATCAGAATTCAACGTTTATAACTTACCAGGCAAAGACTTTCCAGAGTTTTTTGGAGAAATTCAAAAATTTTTACCAAAAATAAATGGCGATATAATTTATGCTATCAAACCACAAATAGCCAGTTTTGGAGTTGGACTATTAAGGAAAATATTTACTAGAAAGCCATTAATTTTAGACATAGATGATTGGGAACTCAGCTGGCATGGCGGTGATAACTGGCATTATCATCCTACACCCAAAGAATTAGCTAGAGACTTATTGAAACCACAGGGCGCACTCAAAAATCCTCATCATACTTTATATGTGAAATGGATGGAAGGTTTGGTAAGTCACGCTGATGCTGTGACAGTGCATACTAAATTTTTGCAGCAGCGTTTTGGTGGTACATTTGTTCCGAATGGCAAAGATGTTTCCTTATTCGATCCCACTCAATATGATGCTGAATCCAGTAGAAATCGTTATGGTTTATCTGAATATCGGATTTTAATGTTTCCTGGTGCGCCAAGACCTTATAAAGGTTTAGAAGATGTTCTCATGGCGCTCGATAAACTTAATCAACCAGACTTGAGACTAGTAATTGTAGGTGGTAGTCCTTATGATGATTATGACAAACAACTTCAACAAAAGTGGGGACGTTGGATTATCAAATTACCTAAGTATCCAGCCGACGTTATGCCTGATTTGGTAGCAGCTGCTCACATTGTAGTTGTTCCCCAGCGAGATACTCCAGAAACTCGCGCTCAATTTCCCTTGAAGTTGACAGATGGGATGGCAATGGCTAAACCTGTATTATCAACACGTGTTGGAGATATTCCCCAACTTTTAGGTGATACTGGTTATTTAGTCGAGCCTGGTTGTCCTGAGCAAATTGCTGAACAAATTCAATTGATTTTTCAGAATTTAGAGTCAGCAAGCCAGAAAGGTATCAAGGCAAGAGAAAGATGTGTGGAACACTATAGCATAGAGGCTATGGCTTCTGTGCTCAAGTCAGTAATTGCTCAGTTGTGAATAATATTAATAATTAAGTTAAATTGGCATAAAAATACCCAATGTCTACCAGAAAACTAATACTAAGATTCGCCAAACCCTATCCAGGTTTAATTATCCTAACAATGCTGTTGGGATTTTCTGGTGCTTTATTTAATGGTGTCGGTGTGACTTTGATTGTGCCAGTAATTTTGAGAATTGTCGGACAACCAGTAGATCTAACTGGTTTTCCTCCGTTTCTCAAAGCTGTGATGTTTCCATTTGATAATCTTCCCGAAAATTATCGTAATGTGGGAATGGCTGGAACAATTATATTTATAATTTTCTTAAAAAACTTATCTAGTTATTGTAGTATTTTGGCATCGAGTATTTTTACTCGAAGATTAAATGCGGACATTCGCGAAGCTAGCTTAGAGTTATTACTAGATATTGATATAGATTATTATTCAAAAATGAAAGTAGGCGATATTATTAATCGCCTTGGTTCGGAAACTGCCCGGACTTCAAGTGCTATCGGGTCTATGATCAATTTAATTATTTTAATAATTACAATTTTAGTTTTCGTTGGCTTATTATTAGCAATTTCTTGGCAGCTAACAATCGCAGCAACAATTTTGTTGGGTTTCATAACATTAATCAATCAATACACAATTAGTAGAGCGAAAAAATTTGGTCAACAACTATCAGAAATGTCTACATCTTATTCCATCAGTGTTTTAGAAACATTGAATGGAATTCGTTTGGTAAAATCAACTGCTAATGAAGACAGAGAATATCAAAAGATTACCAAATTAATTCGCGATCGCGAGAAAGCAGATTTTCAATCTCAGGTAAACTCACAAGCGATCGGGCCGATAAGTGAGGTGATGGGAGTTATAGCCTTACTTCTGATTGTATTCTTGAGTAAAACTTTCTTTGCCAACCAGGTTTCTTTCATTTCAACGGTACTACTGACATATTTATTAGTATTACTGCGACTGCTGCCTTTGGTATCTCAGTTAAATAGTCTTCGTAGTAGCTTTGCCAATAGTGCTACTAGCGTAGAAATAGTGACTGAGTTTTTAAGTCGCGATCGCAAGCCGTTTATGAAAAACGGTAATATTCTCTACACAAACTTAAAACAAGGAATACGTTTTAATTCACTTTCCTTTGCCTACCCCAGTCATGAAAAGTTAGTACTGAAAGATGTCAATTTATTCTTACCCCGTGCTACAACTCTCGCTTTGGTAGGTGGTTCTGGTGCAGGTAAGTCCACCTTGGCTGACCTCTTACCCAGATTTTACGATCCGACATCTGGCAGTATCTCTATCGATGGCAGAGACCTGCGTGATTTTGATATCAAATCTCTCAGAACACACATGGGAATTGTCAGTCAAGATACATTTCTCTTTAATGACTCGGTGCGAAATAACATTGCTTATGGAAGACCTGAAGCTACTGAAGATGAAATTATCTCAGCAGCAAAACGAGCAAATGCTTATGAATTTATTGATAAATTACCTCAAGGATTCAACAGCCAAATTGGCGATCGCGGCGTCATGTTGTCTGGTGGACAAAGGCAAAGATTAGCGATCGCTCGCGCCCTCCTGCAAAATCCAGAAATTTTGATTTTAGATGAAGCCACCAGCGCTTTAGATACCGTTTCCGAACGCTTAGTACAAGCTGCACTCGATGACTTAAGTCGCGATCGCACCACCCTGGTAATTGCTCACCGCCTTTCCACAGTCCAAAAAGCCGATCAAATTGCCGTATTAGATCAAGGACAGGTGGTAGAAGTGGGAACCCATGAAACACTTTTACAAAAAGGTGGTTACTACTCGCGCCTCTACTCAATGCAATTTGCCGCTCAAACTGAAATTTCCACCAAAACTAATCCCAGCTTTGACCGCATTTCTCACGAACTGCGTACAAGGCTTAACTCAATGATTGGTTTCCTCGGACTATTAGTTGACGATCTAGTAGACAATTCCCAAGAGCGGCAGGAATTAATTGATCAATCATACAACTCAGCCTTAAGAGTTCTCAACGCCATCGATCTCTTCAGCGATGTAGTTAACCTGAAAATTAACTGGCAGTCATCGTCAGATATAGACCAAAATCAAGATGAAAATAACCAGTATCAAAACTTTAGTCATATTTCGGATGAGTTTCGCACGCGTCTCTATCCTCTGATTAGCTCTCTGCGCTTGCTAACCGATAAATTAGAATCCGAACCCCAAAAACAAAATCTATTAATTACAGAATCTTATCAATCTGCTATTTCCCTATTAGATACATTAAAGCTTTTTGAGAATAAAATTTAATTTTGGTTAATGCCAGGAACAAAAATACTTAGACCCCAATCTTAAAAAACCTATCATCCCCAAAAAAATGGTAAATTCTTCAAAGAAAAATCAATATATTTTTTACACCGGAGAGCTATCATTAAAGCCGGACACAGCACATGAAATTCATGATGTTCTTTGTGCCAATGCAGCAGCTAACTTAGGCTACTCCTCAGTTTTAATCTATCAAGATAAAAAAAATTCTTCTGTTAATCTACTATCGTTAATTTATCCTTATCAACTTAAAAAACCCGGCAGAGAATTTATCGAATTTTACGATGTTCAAGAAAAACTCAAAATTGCGGCATTGCCAATGCCTTGGCCTATCGATCGAATCGGTGGTAAATTTACTAACTCTAGTACAGTCGTAACCAAATATTATTTACCGATTCATATCCTACCTCATACAAAAGTTGTCCACACGCGAGATTGGAACTTTGTTAAAGCCGCAGTCAAAAATAAAGTTCCTACAATCTATGAACGTCACTACTTTCAAGACCGAAAATTTGAGCAAGATATCATCCACAGTCCCTATTTTAAAATAGCCATAACTCAGTCAGAACCCATCCGGCAAAGCCTAATCGAAAATGGAATGCCACCGGAAAAAGTCGTTTGGCTACATAACGGATTCAATCAATCATTTTCAATCAGACAGCCCCAAGAAGCCGAAACGTGGCGGCAAGAATTGCTGATAAATGGACGTAAGCATTTAGTTGTCTATTCAGGCGCTTTGTATCCTTTCAAAGGAGTCGATCTCTTAATTGATTCTGCTAAAGAATTACCAGAAATTCAGTTTGTCATCACAGGAGGAACAGAAGCACAAGTACAAGCATATCAAAAAATAGCCAGAGATAAAAATGTCGAAAACGTTAAATTCTTAGGCTGGATACTTCCACGAGAACGATTAGTCAGCTTGTTTCAAGCAGCTGATATTTTGGTTCATCCTCACTGCGCTGGAAAATCAGCAGATTTCACGAATCCAGTTAAGTTTTTTCAGTACATGGCTGCTGGCACTCCTATCGTTGCAACTGAGATTCCACCTTTAATGGAATTCAAAACATCACCTTTGATTGCCAGTTGGTGTACCCCAGATAACCCGCATAAACTTGCCCAATCTATTCAACATACTTTAGAAACTTATCCCAGAAAAATAGAGGGTTATGCAGCTAGTATAGATTTTGCCCAGCAATTTTCTTGGGAGAATAGAATTACCAAAATATTAAGCTATGTAGAAGAAGATCGGCGTCCACCAATTTTAGGGTAACGGTACAAAAATTAACTGAAAAATAACTGAATAAATACGATTTATGACTATTAAAACTGTTGGTATGATTAGCAGCTATTCAGGTCTTGCTAAAAACAAAGATTGGTTATGGCAACAAACTCCGCACTACTTTGGTGTTTGGAAGAACATGCAAATGTTGAAAATGGCAGAAAAGCCAGACTTTATGTTGTTATATCAATTTGATTTTCCCCAAGCATCGCCGCAAAAATCTTGGTTAGATAGTTTTCGTAAACAGCAGCAAAAACCAGTAGTAAATGTTGATTCTCTACTGCGTGGTGTCAACAAAGAGCGGATTATTTATTTGCTCAGAGAACCGCCTTTAGATGAGGTTATAAAAATAACTAATCATAATTATCAACAAGCCCAGAAGTATTGTGGCTACGTTTCTGGCCCCGATGATTTTGCTCCCATTCCTGACTATATGCCTGCTATTTGGTATCACTCAAATTCATTTCAAGATTTAAATGAAATGCCACCGCCCCCAAAAGTTGCCCCATGTAGTTGGATTACTTCGGGAATTAGCCGCACAGCCAACCATCGCCAGCGTTTAGATTTTTTACAATCTTTACAATCTAGTGGCATGAAATTTGATTTGTATGGGCGTAACTTACCAGAATGGGCGAACAGTTCAGGAGAACTAGGTAACAAATGGTATGGCATGGCACCATACTATTACAATTTGGCAATTGAAAACTATGCTGATAATAATTGGTATGTGAGTGAGAAACTTTGGGATAGTTTACTTGCTTGGTGTTTACCAATTTATTATGGTGGCCCGGCTGCTGATAAATTATTGCCACCGGGTAGTTTTTTGCGGTTGCCCAGTTTAGATGAAAAAGGCATTGCCTACATCCAAGAAGTGACAGCTACACCTGATGCTTGGTATGCTGCCAAAGATGCGATCGCAGAAGCACGTCAAATCATTTTACACAA
Source organism: uncultured Nostoc sp. (assembly GCA_964252435.1). Lineage (GTDB taxonomy): Bacteria > Cyanobacteriota > Cyanobacteriia > Cyanobacteriales > Nostocaceae > Nostoc. The sequence goes on along the minus strand of CAXUOL010000115.1, from coordinate 4,173 downwards.
ATTAAACCTGCTTAACTGGTTATCAAACTTTGTCGATCAACACTCATAAATTATGAATGGTATTTGTACCCTTGGCAATGATTATGTTTTCGATCAACTGGTGGCTTTGCTCAACAGTATTGATGTTATCTTAGGCCCAGAAACTCCTGTTTGTATCTATCCTTTTGATGATCGGACACAACGGATTGCTGATGAAATAGCTAAACGCCCTAATGTATTTCTTTACGATGACCAAGAATCAATCAACCGCTGGGATCAATTTATGCTTGCAGCAGCCCCAGAAAGATTGAATCGGAGTAAATCTCGTCTTTATGGCGCTCACCGTCGTTTTTGCGCTTTTGATGGGCCATTTGAGAAGTTTATCTATTTAGATGCAGACACCTTAGTAATGAACTCACTCGCAGGAGTGTTTGAAAAGCTAGAGAGTTATGATTTTGTTGTCTATGATTTTCAATTTACAGACGTAAGTAAAATATATAATGTTAATTCTCCCAAATTACTAAAAATATTTGAGCAAAAACGCATTGATTCTGAAATATTTTGCTCAGGCTTTTATGGCGCAAAACAAGGGCTATTTGACTCAGAAAAAAGAGATTGGCTAATATCACATTTACAAAATGGTGAGTCAGAAATTTTGTATGGTGGTGCTGGCGAACAACCATTAATCAACTACATGGTAATGAGGTCTAATCTTTCTATTTATAACTTTGCTTGCCAACTGCCAGATAATGAAAAAACAGGATGCTCTGCTAGCTCCAAACACTTTGAGGAACGAGAACATATTCTTTACGATCGCGGTAATCAACTAACTTATCTGCATTACATTGGGATTCCTCCTAATATCAATCAAGCAGTCTGTGCTGGAGAAAATATTCAGTTTCCTTATCGAGATTTATTTCTCTATTATCGTTACTTACACGAACCAGAAAAGCATCCAGTTTTTAATACTCCTCCTAAGAATTATTATGACGCTCCAGTACCAAATTTATTTACCAGAGCTTTGCGAAAATTTAAGTTAATTAACCAAGGATAATTTATGAGTAGGGGCATTTATATAGTTGCCAATGACCGCGTTATCGATAATGCTATTGCTCTACTGAATAGCATTCGTTACTATGACCCAGAAGTTACCATTTATCTTATACCTTTTAATGACAATTACCACAAGGTAGCAGAACAGCTTGCTACCTTACACAACGTCCAAATTTTCCCAGATTTAGAACTTATTGATACCTTTACCAAACGCATCGGAGAAATTTTTGACCGAGATTTCCTCGCCTTACCCAACAAAATGCGTAAATTGGTGGCGTGGTTTGGGCCTTTAGATGAATTTATTTATATTGATACGGATATTGTCGTTTTTGAAAAAATTGCCGACAATTTAGAGAAACTTTCAGAAGTTGATTTCTTCTGCTGTGATTACCATCATGCTAATGAAAAACTGCGAAATATTTTTTCCCCATTTGTAAAGGAGCAGCAAATTTTTTCCGATGCCCAACTTCAAGATGTTTTCAACAGTGGTTTTTGGGCTTCGAGAAAAGGAGTTATTACCGAACAACAAATGGATGAAGCTTTACGCGAGTGTGCAGTACATCGCGAATATTTCGATTTTTCTGAAGGAGTTACAGACCAACCAATTCTAAATTATCTTGTTCTCAAACTAATTTCTAAACGTGGAAATCTCGTTAAAATTCCTGGGGGAGGGCCTGGTAGTTGGGCCGGTTCGCAAAATTTTCAACAGCAAGATTACGCTCTCTATGACCGAGGACAACGACTCAAATATCTCCACTGGGCTGGTACGCGGATGAAAACTGGTAGTCCCTATTGGCAATTGTGGGAACACTATCGCTATCTTCATGAGGGTAAATTTGCCTTTATTCCCAAACTGACTCGCCGTTTATTTCCCTTTGTTTCTGCCCGTACTTAATATTAGGAGTATCCCAATGATTAATGGTATTTATACCTTAGCGAATGATGTTGTCTACGATCAACTAGTTGCTTTGCTCAACAGCATAGAAGCTAATGCTGGTAGAGAAATTCCTGTTTGTATAATTCCATATAATGACCAGCTAGAGAAAGTAAAGGCAGAAATTGCATCTAGAGATAATGTTACTTTATTTGAAAATTCTGATTCCATAGCCTACTGGGAGGACTTTGGCTCTCGTATCTGGAAAGCTCACCCAAGGGCATTAAAGCTATGGCGAGAATATGGTTTGCCAGATAATTATCGCATAGAAAGACATCGAAAACTTTGCTGTCTAGATGGCCCATTTGACAAGTTTATCTTCTTTGATGGAGATACCTTGTTGATGAAATCACTCGATGATGTTTATCAAAAGTTGGATGAATATGATTGGATTACGAATGACTTTCAATATAGATCAGATCTGAATTATATTTTCAACTGGACAGAAGATAAGCTAGCAGAGATTTTTCCTATAGAAGATATTAGGAATCAAATTTTTTGTTCTGGTTGGTTTGCTTCTAAAAAGGGTGTTTTTGACGATGCTAAATTAGCAAATTTGCTAGCAAACTTAGAAGCAGGTGAAGCTGATGCACTGGCATGGGCAGATTCTGATCAAACAGTTCTCAACTATTTAGTTTTACGTAGTGGAATTTCTTACTACAATTACGCCTATCATGGTAAAGCGACTGGTTGCCATTGGACTTCTAAATTTGATGTTGTAGATAATATTCTTTATGACCAAGGGCAGAAATTGACATACTTACACTATATGAGTGTATCTTCTTCAGCTTTTACGAGGCTTTGTGGGGGTGAAGATGTTGATATTGCTTACCGCGATGTTTTCTTATATTATCGCTATTTAAAATCACCTGAAAAACGTCCTCAAAGCTTTAAGCGCCCAAGCAAGCTAACACTTCTGCAAAAGTCCGCTAGTAGCTTTATTCAGCAAAGAATCAACAATATTAAGCTGAAGTATCGCAACTTCAAGCATAGAGTTAATAGCTACTAATAACATAAGTAGGTCAAATCCCTGTAGTGCTTGAACCACAATTTATTTGCTTTCAGCATCATCTGATCCTTTGAAGAACCTATAAAACGACGAACAAAATTTTTTAGGGTTCTATATAGATGCTTTTTCTCATAAGCTGATTTGTACAAATGCCAAGGCTTGGTTTCACCGATGTAATGAATTATTTTTATAGGCTTTTGAGCATGATTAAAATCATAGCCAAATAATTGATTGTACTCATCCAGATGAATCTGGAACATATTGTATCCATGATCCAGATGAAGCTCTTTTTGATTTGGCCAATTGAAGTAGTAGGCATGAAGAAAGTCTTGATCACCTCCTGAGACAATGCCCTCTATCTTGCCAATTTTAGATAACATGTCATCAAACAATTCTGTAGATGGTTCAACAACCATAAGCCCAGAATTTAGCCTTGTCCAAGACAAAAGTTTAGGTAACATTCCTCCTGAATTGACAGCAGACATATGAGGCTTTTCAAACAGTTCGTCGATATTATTAAGTATCAGCATATCAGCATCTAAGTAGACTAATTTGTCAAACTGATTTAGTCCGAATATATTCAACTTTGGATAGGTAAAATGCCATCGATACGTTATCTGATTTATTGTACTTGGATTCTCAATGTTTTGAATAGTAATACAATTAATATTATGCTTGGCGAGAGACTCAATTACTTCCTTGGATAAATTAGGCGTTATTAGAAGTACAAAAGGATATCTTGAATTTGTTTTTGCTAATGAATAGTTCAAAACCAAAATGCCTTCTAAGTAGTCATCTGTTGTAAGTACAGAGATAAAGCTATAGTTTTTCATATTGTTCTGATTTAAATCAAACACTATATTTACATATATGATATTATGC
>CAXUOL010000115.1:0-306 GCA_964252435.1 uncultured Nostoc sp. | reverse complement strand
TGAGTAAGCTATTTGAGACTTGTGTATACACCGTAGCCTTAAAAAGGGGGGAACCAGAATCAAAGTCCCCCAATTTATCGGGGGATTTAGGGGGATCTAAAATGTTTTGATACCGACAAGAGAACTTTTCAAACATCCTCTTAGGTTGATTTGTATATTATTAAAGTGTCCTAAATATGAATACAGTTGAGTTAATCAGAACTTAACTGTATTGTTTTAAATTTATGACATAGAATCTAAATCTAAAGATTGCATACCTTCGCGTTCTATAAAGGTCATCATACTTCCCAACTGCAACCAAACTAA
>CAXUOL010000114.1:0-12906 GCA_964252435.1 uncultured Nostoc sp. | reverse complement strand
TATTCTGAACAACAAAGTGCATGACTGTGGAGGAGCAGGTATTTCAGCGATTCAAGCAGACTATGTGACAATAGATAATAATGTGGTATTTAATAATGCCTGGTATGGTGTTTATGGTTCTAGTGGTATTTCAATGTTGAATAATTGGAATTCTGACAACAACCAGGGATACAAGATGTTTGTTACCAACAACAAGACTTACAACAATCGCATGTACATCCCTTGGATTGCAGTCGGAAGAATCACAGACGGTAATGGCATTATTATCGATAGTACAAGAAATCAAGGCAACTCAAAATTGAGTCCATATAAAGGACGTACTTTAGTTAAAAACAATCTTGCATTTAAGAATGGTGGATCGGGTATTCATGCATTTTTAAGCGACCATGTTGATATTGTCAATAACACAGCTGTTTTAAACAATCAGAGTCCAGAACTTAATGGTGGGCAAATATTTGCTTATACGTCATCTGATGTCAGAATTCTCAGGAACATTCTCTATGCTCTTCCTGAGAAAAATATTAATAACAACACTAAAAACAAAAACGTTGTTTATGATTACAATATCTATCTCAATAGTTCTAAGATAAGTGTTAAGGGTCCTCACGATATTGTTGCAGACTCAGAGTTTTTAAGTAAGCATCCCACTATTGAAAAAATATCTGACGATTGGAAATCACAGCCAGAGAAACAAAATCCGCCAACGCGGACTTCTATAGAGGCTAATTCAGCAGGTTTTGCTTGCGATCCAGTGAATTATCCTTTGCAAGGCAAACAGATCACAGTGGGATGCTCCCCGCTATCTTCAACTCAAACCGCTTTTTCTGATGTTTCATCTAACTATTGGGCGGCACAATTTATTCAACAATTGTCTCAGCAAGGTGTAATTGCCGGATTTCCTGATGGTAGCTTCCGCCCAGAAGAACCGGTGACACGCGCTCAATTTGCTGCGATGATCGACAAAGCTTTCCCAAAAGCCCAGCAACGGACAGCAATCAATTTTGCTGATGTACCCAGCAACTATTGGGCATCTAGTGCGATTGGGCAAGCCTATACTATTGGTTTCTTATCTGGTTATCCTGGAAATCGCTTTGAGCCTAATCAAGCTATTCCCCGCGAACAGGTTTTGGTTGCCCTCGCTAACGGTCTGAAATATAGTCCTAGTGGCAATACCGAAAGCACTCTGAAATACTTCAACGATGCCCCTAATATCGCTAGTTATGCCCGTAGCCCGATCGCAGCAGCGACTGAAAAGCAAATTGTGGTAAATTATCCGAATGTGAAGTTACTCAATCCAACTGCAACTGCTACACGGGCACAAGTAGCAGCTTTTATCTACCAAGCATTAGTTAGTTCTAATCAAGCCTCAGCAATTAACTCGCCTTATGTTGTGTTAAAACTTAGCAATTAACTCGCCATATACAGTAGTTGTCGGGTCTACTACTTCAACACCTGTATTAGTCACAATTAGAATCTGTTGACTTAAATAGTTATTTAATAGGCGATCGCTACCTTAACTAGAGTGTGCGATCGCCTTTAGTTTTAATCATAAAATTTTCTATTTAACAGCAACTATTATATCTCTACATCGTCTCACTCAGTACCTATATTTTTGGAAATTTGCTAATAGGTAATAGTGTGATTACATTATTTCTATTAGCTAGTTCGTTTGGCATAGATTTTTTGTAATTATGACTGTATGACTAAAGTAATGGTTTTGACAAAAACTAGAAAAATTAGGAACCTTGTATTTTAGTAAATGTCTAACTAATTAACAGTAAAAAAATAATTGTACCGGAGTAAAAAAAATAATGTTTAACTTAAATCGTTGGCAATCGAGAACAGCTGCACTCATGGCTTTGAGCGTCACAGTCGTTACTGTAGCACCTTTTATTACAGCTTCACCATCTTTAGCTCAAACTACTTTTTCTGATGTTTCATCTAACTATTGGGCGGCACAATTTATTCAACAATTGTCACAGCGAGGTGTAATCGCCGGATTTCCTGATGGTAGTTTCCGCCCTGAAGAACCGGTGACACGCGCTCAATTTGCCGCGATGGTCAACAAAGCTTTCCAAAAAGCACAGCAACGGCAGCCAATCAGTTTTACTGATGTACCTAGCAACTATTGGGCATCCAGTGCAATTGGGCAAGCTTATACCATTGGTTTCTTATCTGGTTATCCTGGTAATCGCTTTGAGCCTAACCAAGCTATTCCCCGCGAACAGGTTTTAGTTTCCCTCGCTAACGGTCTGGCATATACTCCTAGCGGTAATACCGAAAGCACTCTGCAATACTTCAACGATGCCTCTAACATCGCTAGCTATGCCCGTAGCCCGATCGCAGCAGCAACCCAAAAGCAAATTGTGGTGAACTATCCGAATGTAAACTTCTTGAATCCAACTGCAACCGCTACTCGCGCCCAGGTAGCAGCTTTTATCTACCAAGCATTAGTTAGTTCTAATCAAGCCTCAGCAATTAACTCACCTTATGTTGTGGCTGTTGGATCTACTACTCCAACACCAGTATCAGTGACAATAGCCCAAGGGACTACTATTCCTGTGAAGTATGACAAGGCAGAAAAAATTCTAGTTACAAAGGATGAAACATCGCCCTTGACATTGACAGTATCCCAAAACGTGGTGACACAAGACGGATCTGTAGTGATTCCTGCTGGTAGTCAAGTTGTTGGTCAACTCAAACCTGCTACAGGCGGTTCTCAATTCGTTGCCGAGAAACTAGTTTTGGCCAACGGTCAAGAGTATCAGCTGAACGCTACTTCTGACGTTATTACCAAAACTGAAACCGTCAAGAAGGGTACTAGTGTTGGTTCAATTATCAAGGATACTGTATTGGGCGCAGGTGCAGCAACTGCAATATCTGCTGTCACAGGCGATCGCGCCATTGCCACAGAAGAAGTCTTAGGTGGTGCTGGTATCGGTGCGTTGGTTGGTCTGTTCTTCGGCAAGAATAGTGTTGACTTAATCGCCATTGACCCAAATACCGATTTACAAATGACCATCAATCAAAACTTGTTGGTTTCACTTAAGTAGTCATTAGTACATCTAAAGTCGAATTGTAAGAATAGCGTAAATGCTGTATATTGTATGTATACAGTACTTACGCTAGTTTTTTTATCAAACTAAAAATTTTTAGAAAATTGCTTAAACTAAATTTAAGTTAAGCAAATTTTTTACGCCGTTTTTTATTAATTTATGAGAGTAATAATAGCGCTTTAGAGGTGAGACAAGACTAATTTTATAGGTATTATTAAAAAATAATTTCAATGATTGGTACTTTCAGTAGACTGAAAAGTTTTGAAAGTTGAAGAAAGAATTAAGGATTTCAGGCGACTTTGTTGGAGTTTTCCATCACGACCATAAGCGTAGACACTGCATCGGCTTGTCGTAGACATCGCTCTATTGTTTTTTATTCCATCCTTGAAAGAAGTCTAAGTCAAGCCGTTCGTAACCGTTCGATGTCTCGCATCGGTGGCGCACCGAACAGGCGTGAATATTCCCGGCTGAACTGTGAGGGACTTTCGTACCCAACCTGGTAGGCAACAGAGGTTGCATCACAATCTTCCGTCAGCATCAGGCGACGGGCTTCTAACAGTCTTAACTGCTTTTGATATTGGAGTGGACTCATTGAGGTCACTTGCTTGAAGTGCTGATGAAACGACGAAGTAGACATTCTCACCTGCTTTGCTAAGTCCTCGACTCGCATCGGCTGAGTAAACTTAGACTTAATCCGTTTGATCGCTTCAGCAATTCGCTGCATACTGCTGCCAGATGTAGCAATTTGACGCACGGCTTCACTTTGTTCCCCGATCAGCAGACGGTAGTAGAGTTCCCGAATCATCATCGGTGCCAACATGGGAACATCCTGTGGCGTATCTAAGAGCTTAGTGAGGCGAAGGGCACAGTCAAGCAACGTGGGATCAGCGTTGCTCACAAATAAGCCTCGGACAGAGTTCTCTTTCTTCGCTGAACTAAAATTCATTTGAGCAGCCATTTCACAAAGTTGCATTGGATCTAGGGTCAGCTTTAATCCTAAATACGGCTGATCGGTTGTCGCCTCAACAATACACCCACCGATGGGGAGATCAACTGAGACAACAAGACATTGCCCGATCTCATAGGGATACGTTTCCTCTCCCAGTATTATGTTTTTCTTGCCTTGAACGAGAATGGCCAAACGCGGTTCATAATCCTGGTAAATGACGGCAGATGACGCATTTGATCGCGAAAAGCTCAATGGTGCGATCGCAGTTGGGTAGACAAGGTTGCCATTGGGTTCGGTGTGCCGCACCACTAATGCCGCCAGCGCTTGGCACTGATCTGCAACTACCTCAGAATTGGGGATAACGAAAGTCATGGTAAAGCCTCGACTCATTCAATGCCCTACACGATTATAGAATGTCTTCAAGTGATCCATGCTGGAGAATTAGGCAAGGATCAAAGAGTTTTAGGCATTGGAAACGCTGAATCGAATTCGTAGGATGAAAGCATCTTAAGCAAGACCTTAAAGAGTCCGAAGAACGATGCCGCATTTCTTTCCTAAAACAATTAAAAACTTCTTGGAGGAAATGGCAATCCGTCCAAACAAACTTTGAAAGCAGTTTTACGCCTTTGAACCCCTCAATAACAACTGAAGCAATAAGCAGGAGAACCTATTTATGCAAAATACTCCCCAACAAATGAAAGCAATGGCTGTGGACGAGTTCGGTCATTCTGAAAAGCTGACTTTGCACACCTTACCTGTGCCTATGGTAGATGCAGGCGAAGTTTTGATTCGCATCGAGATTGCCGGAGTTGGCATCTGGGATGAGATGGAGCGTGAAGGTGAGCTGGTGTATAACGAAGTCCACTTTCCGCGTGTGCTGGGCGGCGAATGTGCAGGCACGATCGTTGCCATTGGCGACGGCGTTGAGCGTTTTGCTGTTGGCGATTGCGTTTACGCCCAGAGCTTCATGAACGACAAGGGCGGTAGCTATGCCCAATACGTTGTTGTCTGTGAAAAAACGATCGCGCCGATGCCCGATGGTCTCGATATGCTGATGGCAGGCGGGCTACCCATTGCTGGTATAACAGCGCTAAACAATTTGCAGGCGCTGGGGATAGGCAGCGAAACCAAATTAATGCTGTGGGGCGCGAGTGGTGGCGTTGGTCACGTCGCGCTGCAACTGGCTAAACGTATGGGGGCACACGTTTTCGCGATCGCATCGGGTGCAGACGGTGTAGCTTTGGCCAAGCAATTGGGTGCTGATGAAGTGGTGGACGGACACAGCGACGACATTGCCCAACGTGCCCGCACTTTTGCGCCCGATGGCTTCGATACCGCGCTGGTGCTGGTGGGCGGCGACACCGTTCAATCCACGCTGAGTTTGGTGCGTCAGGGCGGAATTATCGCCTTTCCTAATGGCGTGATGCCCGAACCCAAAGCGCCCGACGGTGTGGAACTCAAGAAGGCAAATGGCTTCGCCGACCCGATATTGTTAGACGAACTTAACCGATTGATCGGTATCGGTGAGTTTCAAGTTCACATCGCACAGACATTTGGGCTGGAAGAGGCGGCACAAGCGCAGGATGCCATGAAACAGCACTATTTGGGCAAAATCGTGTTGCGCGTGAGCGGCGAATAGGCGAATAAGCGCTGATTGAATTTCCAGCTTTTACAACAACTTTACTCTCAACAAACTCTGACATCATTCATTTTGACATCTTTGCAGGAAAAATACCTATGAATCTCACGGACAACACCATCCTGATCACTGGAGGCACAAGCGGCATCGGTCGTGCGCTTGCCGAGGCGTTCTATCAACGCGGTAATCAAGTCATCATCGCGGGTCGTCGTCAACATCTTCTCGACGAAATCACCGCCGCTCACTCGGGTATGCACGGGATTCAACTTGACGTTCAAGACCCGGCGGACATCGAAGCCTTTGCGTCCCGCATTCGAGAGCAGTTCCCTAAACTCAATGTTCTGATCAACAATGCCGGAATTGGTAAGACGGAAGACCTAACCTCAGATCCGATCGATTTCTCCGTGATGCAGTCTACGATTCAGATTAATGTTGTCGGTGTACTTCACCTCACGGCGGCACTCCTCCCGACTCTCAAACAGCAACCGCATTCAACGATCATCACCACTACCTCTGGCTTGGCTTTCGTTCCCATCAGTCCATATCCGACCTATTGCGCGAGCAAGGCTTTTCTGCACTCTTGGTTGCAGTCGCTCCGCGTTCAGCTTCAAGAAACCTCCGTGGAGGTTCTTGAACTTGCCCCACCCTATGTACAGACGGAGCTTGGCGGGGCTAGTCAGGCGACTGATCCTGCCGCAATGCCACTCGCTGACTTTATTGCTGAAGTGATGCAGATTCTCAGCACTCCCAACCCGCCCCACGGCGAAATCCTTGTTAATCGTGTCAAAGCACATCGATTTGCCGAAAGGAACGGTGACTATGAGCAAATATTCGCGAGCCGCAACGAACAATGACAAGCGATAGGAATCTATCGATCAGTAGGAGAAGGCTTTGATCGCACGCAGCGACATCAATGAGAAATGGACTTTCAAAATTGCTTTCGTTAAATCACTAAAAAATTCTTGGAGAAAGTAGCAATATGTCTGAGCAAACGAACCTTGGCGGTACTTTTACGTTGCCGAACACTTCAATCACAGTGAAGCGCACAGGCTATGGTGCCATGCAACTCGCGGGTCCGAATGTATGGGGTGCGCCACGAGATGTGGATGCAGCCGTTGCTGTTTTGCACGAAGCGATCGCACTTGGCATTAATCATATCGATACCAGCGACTTCTACGGACCTCAGATCACGAATCAGATTATCCGACAAGCACTGCATCCCTACCCGGAAGATTTAGTGATTGTCACCAAGGTTGGAGCGCGTCGTCCTGAAGATGGATCGTGGGTACCTGCGCTATCACAGCAGGATCTGACCGAGGCGATTCATGACAACCTGCGTAACCTCGGACTCAAGACGATCGATGTTGTCAATCTCCGACTGATGGGTGACGGTCATGGACTATCGGAGGGTTCTCTTACAGAGCCGCTGACGACCCTAGTCGAACTCAAAAAACAGGGGTTGATCCGTCACCTGGGTCTGAGCAACGTCACTCCTAAGCAATTGGCAAAAGCGCAAACTATCACAGAAATCGTCTGCGTGCAGAATCAGTACAACGTAGCGCACCGGGAAGATGACGCTTTCATTGACGACCTCGCGAAGCAGGGAATTGCTTATGTGCCGTTCTTCCCGCTGGGCGGGTTCAATCCGTTGCAATCGTCAGCGCTCGATGCTGTCGCAGCATCACTTGGAGCCACACCGATGCAGGTCGCATTGGCATGGCTGCTTCAGAGATCGCCGAACATCCTGTTAATTCCCGGAACGTCATCCATTAATCATCTGCACGAAAACATCAAAGCGGCAGATTTGCAACTTTCACCGCAAACGATCGCATATCTCGACGCGATCGCTACAACTGCGGTTCAGTGAAAACATTATTGTCTAAGGCTAAGTCATACCAATTCAAAATTTAAAATTCATGCATTAAGAAAGCTAGACAGAACAAAGGTTTGAGAGTATGTATCTGTCGCATTCTTTTTTCAAATTGGTATCACTTCAGCGAAGAACTAATGAAGTCAATTAAGTTGCGGCTTGACTTAGCAATCTTTACGTTGAAGCTTGGAAAAATCGAAGACTATTAAGTAAAATCAGCCAGTTGATGAACTAGAACAGCACATTTCTTTTTCCGATGCGACGAATTTTAGCTAGGCATTCAGAATTGTCTGAGTCTAAGTCGGGCATGAGACAATACGGTTCAGTTAAGGCTCAAATAGCTGTAAATTGGTTATTTTATAAAGAAGGGGAAGGGGGAAGGGGGAAAGGTAAAAACCTCGCCCCTTGTGGGCGACCTGTTCATCCCTTTCCCCTTTCCCCTTTAACCTTTTCCCTTTTATTACTTGGAAAGGCTTAACCCGTTCTCAATAGACTAATTCTCAACTTCCGGTAACCAAATAATAAAAGTAGTTCCTGGTCTATTAGGTGAAGTTAGCTTAGAGTTGATTGCAGGGCTGAAAATCTCGATTTCGCCCTGCATTTGCTCGATTAATTGTTTAGCGATCGCTAGCCCCAAACCTGTACCTGGGATTTCTGTTTGCGCTTGTACACCCCGATAATGCCGTTCTCCAAGATGTTCTAAATCCTGGGGTGGAATGCCTGGCCCGTTATCACTAATGACTATTCCCTGAAAATGAGCTTTTTCTTGCCCCGCCTGAATCACAATTTTGCCACCAGTGGGAGTATATTTCAAAGCATTATCAATAATATTAGTCAATACCTCTCGTAATGCTTTGACATTGGCACGTACTAGGGATGAATTCTGTTTAATTTCAGTTATTAGTTTTAGCTTTCGCTCTTGGGCGATCGCTTTGGCTGATATTAATAATGGTTCTAATATATCTGCTAGGGAGCAGTCAACTGCTTTATCTCCCGTTCCCGGCAATAATAGCGGCGGTTTAGCATCTTTTTGGATAGTTGCTTCTACAAATACTCCATCTTCCGGTAGATGTAGTGGTGCTAAATCTGCCTCTGTTAAGTCAATTACTTGCTCAAATTGATGCAGTAATTCTTGGAGGCGATCGCTTTCTCTGACAATACTATTTGCCACATCCCGGTTAGCATCTGCTGGTCGTAGTCGCTTCAATAGCAGTTTGCCAAAAGTCCGTAATGCTGTTAATGGGTTACGAAACTGATGCAACAGGTTATCTAGCAAATCCTGTTGTTTTTCTTGGAGAATTTGTTGCTCGCGCAACTGTTGCTCAAACCATGCTCGGCGCTGATCTAAAATACAAGCGATCGCTAATGTTTGGGCTATCCGTTGAATCTGACTTTGCTCGTGTTCATTCCATACCCGGTCTTTCCTACCTGTCACTAGTAACCCCATCATCACACCCTCATAAATCAGAGGTAAAACAATTTGGTTGCCACTAAGTAAGTATTCCTCTTTGAGATCGGGTTGAGAAGCATCTGGTATCTCAGACTCCGGTGACGAAGTTGGAGATTCTGAACCTGCTGTCAATAACCTTCCCTGATGATTGGGTAATATAAACGCATTTCCAACTTGAAGTTGCTTGTATGCCGTCGCTTCAATAGTTTCCTCTCCTGGCAGCAATAATGCTGTTTCTGGGTAAATCACCACAGGAATCAGTTTGGCATCGCCAGAAGGAGTATCTACCAATTCTTGTGTTAGGTACACAATACTTAAAGTTGCTCCTAGCCCTTGGGTCAGTAGCGCTATTTGCTCTCGACACAGAGCAAGAAAATCGGAACTGGCAGACATTAACATTTTTTAGCTCTTGCTCAAGATTATAGATTTTGAGGCATGATGTAAGAGAGGATAGTTAAATTTTTACCTCACTCATTTAATAAAGCTTAACTAAAATTTTCCTAGAGATGCTTTGTACTAGGGGATTATATTCGAATGGTAATTTTATTTTCTCTATCTTTTAAAGATATTAACTTTCTTATATTAAAAGGTTAAAAACTATTGATATTCTGAACTAGAACCTATATAATGACGACGTATTTTGTAGCTATCACTACAATCTATAAGCTTGAAAGAGGAGGACAATAGATTGGCAAGGAGACGCAAAAGGAAGAGTCGTCGTCGTCAGGAAGGACGGCGCATTTTGGAGCACGTGCCTCAATATAGCATCGAAAGTGGCGAAGAAAAGCCTGTGACAGCAGCGAGAAGATTCATTCAAGCTGAAGGGATTTTGCCACCAGCGTTGCTACTTGTAAAGCGAAATGAACACACTACAGATCGTTATTTCTGGGCAGAAAAGGGACTGTTTGGTGCTCAATACGTAGAGGAAAACCATTTCTTGTTTCCTAGTTTGAGGGTGTTAGAACCTTCACCAGGTCAAGAACCTCTTGCTTTAGCTAGTCGGTGAACCATAGATGGTCATCTTGGGCATTGAATGTTGGCTCCTGACTACTATATAACTGGCAAAATTGCTAAGTTTATGCAAAATTTAATTTTTTTTTAGTTTGTAGCTGATTTGCCAGTAAATCTAGTCCAGGTAGTTGGAAAGTGTACTTGTTTCAAACCACGCTAGATTGCATGGGTTGATACTACTTTGATCGTGCAGAAGGGAGTGGGTATAGAGCCAAGCGCATCTAAAAGGAAGAGTGAAGTTGCGCTCTTATGCCGTAGATGGTTAAGTTAAGCTCTGTCAATAGAATTTAAGTTGATGAATTTAAATTTTTCCCCACGATTTGGGTCGTGGGGAAAACTGACAAAGCAGCAGTCTTGATTTTCTCCTGACTACTTTCCATTGCCTGCATAGTAGGTTAGGTCAGAAGTCTGCATATCATAGTTAAGAGATGGTCGCAAGAATCAACAATTATTTCCCAGGCTTGAGCTGTAGAGTCCTCTGCAATTCGCTGAGTTCATCTCGATGGGCAACTACAGTTACCTTACTTGAGGAGGTTTGTTCGCTCTGAGTTGTTTCTACTTTGAGCGACACCTTCTCAAGTCTTCCAGATTTTTTCCAATAAAATAGACCACTTAAAGGCGACAGCAGTACCATCGCCAGAACAAGGGTACTGAGGCTAGGAAAAAGCAGGGATGCGACCAAAGATAGACAAACAATCCCAATAGCTGCCAGTAAAGTTAGAAATATAGCTAAGAACCAGCTAGGGCGAACATTACCTTCAAAAGTTACCTGATTTTGTTCTCGGTCTACCGCTGCCACTCGGTAAGACCGCGATCGAAAATACTCTTTTAATTGAGACATTAAAACAGCTTCATCTTGCTCAGATACTAGTTGGGCCATTTCTGTACGGTCTTTAGTCGAGGCACGAATAAAGAAAAACAGCCCAACCGATAACAACAAGGTTAGCAGGAACGTAGATGGCAGAATAGCAGTATCCATAACTAATTGTTAGTGTTTGACTGGAGGAGACTTATTCATTATCAATTATTTGTTACTTTTTCCTCCCGTTGATGTAGTCTTGCCAAAGAAAAGCTAAATCCTGAGCTTGAACTTGCCATTCGGGAGAAACTTGGTACATCCGCCTGGGGCGTCCACGTCCTTCGAGTTTCTTCCAATATCCAGTGATTGCTCTTTGGTCTTCCAGAAATTTGATTGCACTATAAAGTACAGTATCTGAAAGTCGATAGACGGGATGCTCAGTTTCTAATTGCTCGATCAACTCGGTTCCGTAGGATTCACCTTGTAATAAAACAAACAGTATGTAACAAACTGCTAGTTCCTGACAAAGGTAAGTTGGCGGAGGATTCTCAAAAAATTGATATATATCCTCAAGTTTCATGGTTAGTGAATGGCTAAAAAAATGCCTTAAGGTAAAGTCTACAATCCTTGTAGCCAGTATACAGTGCTACTACTACGTGAGTAATACATATAAAGCTACTTAGACTAGATATCCATTGCATAAACATCAAACAATTACCCACGCCTGTGAAGTTGTGGGGCGAGTTTGTGAGTTTTAGGGAAACAAAACAATGTATCCCCACTCAAGCTCGATACGGTGTGGTGAGGAGCAAATAGACAGTGAGGAAGTCACTATCTTGGTGTTAAGTGATGCCGAGCTGGTTAGAACTGCTTAAGCAATAAAATGCCATCGAAGAAATTTTACAGGTAAAATGCTATTTTGTCTGTAAAACTTAATAAACACTTTGTTTTACAGTGATTTTCCCAATGCAAATTCTAAAATCTTAAGCTAAAGGATATATAGCAAAGTGCTGTACATGGATAGCGGGGCGTTTAGCCCGTGCTGTACATGAATAGCGGGGCGTTTAGCCCGTGCTGAGTAGAAACCCAGTTAAATCAAGGCTTTTAGCAATCAACATTGTCCTAACATTAGTGGCTACGGCTATATCTAGGAGCAAGCTGCTACGTCGGTAGACACACTTAAGCAGTAACCATTTCTGATTTCCACGATCGCAGAATTTCTTGTCTTATTTGGCAAGTGTGATAGTAAATTTATCAAAGAAGGCGCTAAAGACTAGGGAAAGAACTCTCCGTGTCCCCTTGTCCCCTCGTCCTCGCGTCCCTTAATCAAGCACCCAGCATATTAGCGATCGCTATGTCACAAACTCCCGATGCCCCATCATCTTCCTCAACTCTTAGGGCAATTGCCCAAACTTTTCGCCTTACAGGTTGGATTAGCTTCTGGATTCAGCTAGTACTAGGCGTTGTTTCTAGCATAATTGTGCTGCTGTTCGCCATCTTTAATCAAAGAACTGGCAGTCCTAGTAATAATCCTGGGACTGGCTTTGGCGTATTTTTAGCAATTTGTGGACTGGTTGTTTTAGGTGGGGGGATTTATTTAGCTTACCGTTACACTAGGATTGGTAAGCAATTGGAATCCTCCAATCCCAGCAACCGACCTCGGAAAAGTGAGACTGTGCAAGTATTACGCTTAGGGGTGTGGGTGAATTTAGGAGGAACGCTGGTGACTCTTTTGGGGGCGCAAGCGATCGTTGGAACACTGGTAGCACGATCCATATCTCCGCAAGCGATAACTACCCAATTTTTTGACCCTACCCGGATTATTAGCGGTCTAGATATGCTTGTAGTACAGGCAAACACCAACACCGTCTCAGCGCACTTTGCAGGGCTTATTGCGTCACTTTGGTTGCTCAATCGGATTCACCGACCCTAATATTATCAGTGCTGAGTTTTCAAAAGTCTAAAGAAGTTAATCATAATTTTTCCGAAACGGATAAAACTGGGTGTGAAGACAACTACATAATCCTTGAAAAACATCTTATTAGTACAGCACTGCGTAATTCAAATCAATGAAACGCTTGCATAAGTCGAATAGACCCCCCTTAATCCCCCCGATATATTGGGGGGAAACT
>CAXUOL010000113.1:0-12964 GCA_964252435.1 uncultured Nostoc sp. | reverse complement strand
ATCCCCTTCTTGGGACCCCACCTTCCCCTTCTTTATAAAACACGTTTCGTTCTGCTCTGAAGTGGAATAAAGTGGGCTTCTCATTATAATTGTTGCAATATTTTTCTCCACAATAATCAAATTCCCATCAATTGCTCACATTAACTAATCGGTTTTGTGCGACAAGCCAACCCTACGGGAGTTGATGATGCGATTTGGTGATTTGTGTAATCGGAATTTCAATCCAAAATTCTGTACCTAACCCAGGCACAGAATCACATCTAAACACACCACCGTGTTTATCTACGACAATCTGGTAACTAATTGACAACCCCAAGCCAGTGCCTTTTCCCACTGGCTTAGTTGTGAAAAAGGGATCGCATATTTTTGCTCTGAGAGCTTCGGGTATTCCTGGCCCATTGTCTGCAATGCGAATGACTACACTCTTGAGATTGCCTTCAAGTTCTCCAAGAGCAGTACAGATAGTAATTTGATTGCTATGAGGTTTTGATTGAGATTCCGTATAATCTTCTAAAGCATCGATCGCATTGCTTAAAACATTCATAAATACCTGATTTAGTGGGCCAGCATAGCACTCTACTAAAGGAAGGTTACTATATTCTTTGACTACTTTAATCGCCGGACTTTCTGGTTTTGCTTTCAAGCGATGCTGCAAAATTAGCAAGGTGCTATCAATGCCTTCATGAATATCAACTGGTTTTTTTTCTGCTTCGTCAAGGCGAGAGAAATTCCGTAAACCCAAAACAATCTGCCGGATGCGATCGACCCCAATTTTCATAGAAGATAGAGTTTTGGGCAAATCCTCCATGATAAATTCTAAGTCGATCTCGAAGGCGCGATCGCTAATCTCAGGGCTAGGGTTGGGGGTATTTTGTAAATATAGGTCTAGTATACTAAGTAAATCTTGGGTGTAATCATTGACATGATTGATGTTGCCATAAATGAAGTTCACGGGGTTATTAATTTCGTGAGCCACACCAGCTACCAGTTGACCTAGTGAGGACATTTTCTCAGTTTGGATCAGTTGGGTTTGAGTTTGCTGTAAATCATGCAAAGCTTGAGCCAGCTTTTGCGTCTGCTCTTTGGTTTGATTATGTAATTGAGCTTGTTGGAGTGCAACCCCAAGCTGATTGGCAATTTGAGTAATAAATTTAATTTCTGAGGCTTCCCAATGGCGGGGTGCAGAATTCTGGTAAGCTGCCAATAAGCCCCATAGCTGTTGCCCGATAAATATAGGTGCGATCGCATAAGCTCTTGCTTGAATTTGCTCTAGAACTGCAACGTGGCATTGAGAGTGCCCAACTTCATAGATATCATCAACTGCAAAAGTTTCATTGTGACGATATCGCCCACCTTGGGTTTCCTGTAAATAGCTATCTTGCCAAACTGTCTTGGTATCTGAACCTACTACTTTTACCCAGCGATCGCCCACAAACTCGGCGATATATTCACCACTCCAATCAGCCTGGAAGCGGTAGACTGCAACTCGATCAGCTTGTAATGATTTACAGATTTCTTGGGTAGTTGTCTGAAAAATCGCATCTAAGTCAAGAGATTCTCTAACTTTCGCCACAACTTCAAATAATACCCGTTGTTGTTCTGCTGCTTGTTGCAAATCTAATGTCTGTTGTCGTGTCTGAGTGAGTAAATCAGCTTGCTGAAGTGCTACACCCATTTGAGCTGCAATCTGACTGAGAAAGTTAACTTCAGAGGCTTTCCATTGCCGAGGGCCAGTGTGTTGATAAGTTGCTAGTAAACCCCAAAGTTTTTGCCCAACAAAAATCGGCGCCAGCACAAAAGCATGAATTTGAAACTGTTCTAGATTGTCGATATGACATTGAGCAAACCTCATCTTGTAGATGTCATCAACTGCGAATGTTTCATTGTGGCGGTAACGTCCTCCCTCTGTGTCTTGTAAGTAGGTGTCATTCCAAATTGTATTAATACCTAGTTCGGACTCATTCGACCAATATGGACTAGCAGCCTCGAAATCTCCGACAAATTCACCACCCCAATTAGAATCGAAACGATAAACAGAAACGCGATCGGCTTTGATTAATTGACAAACTTCTTTAGTTGTGGTTTGAAAAATCGTATTTGTGTCCAGAGATTCTCGAATCTCGGCAATAACTTTAAACACAGCCTGTTCTTGTTCAGCTGTCCGTTGTAACTCAATTGTGCGTCTTTTAACTTGTTTTTCTAAATTTTCATTGAAGACTTGTACTTGTTGGTATAATTCATACTGCTGAATTGCAGAAGCAAAGTGTTTACTCAGGTTTCTAGCCAGTTCAATCTCTTCAATTGTCCATTTTTGAGCTTGTGCTGTTTTAGATTCGCGCCAAACCTCAAAGGATCGCCGGAGGTACTGTTGCCTTTGATCGCTGTCATGCTGCCCCGCCCATAAAGTTTCTGTATCTACTTCATTGCGGAAAATACTTAAGTAGCCCAACAACTGCTGACGATACTGGAGTGGGATCATCAACACGCTGCGAATTTTAGTTGGTTGAAAAGCAACTTGCAAACTTCGCAAGCCAGGAGTGTTATATATGTCTGAAATCGCCCAAACATCGTAATTAGTAAACTTGTAGTGTTCCTGCCAGATACTATATTGCTCGATCAGTGGATATATAGTTTGTTCTGGCATTACAGGTTGCTGTCCACAGATATAAAGCTTGATACAAGTATTTCCTGGTATTAAGCATTCTGTTAAGCTGCTGACGTTGCCATTGTAGAAATCAAAAGCTTCATTTCTAATGCAAAGTCTGCCACCAACTCCATTAAAGGCAGCAACAGCTGCTTCTAAAGCTGGTTGTAATACAATCGTCGGCAGTGAATGTAATAGGGTAGCAATGCGGTTAACGATCGCTTCTCGTTCGGCTGTTTTGCGAACTTGAGTGTGAAGGGTACTTTGAGCGATCGCCATTGACAGCTGCTCGACTACCATTTGTATTGCTTCTAGCTCATATTCTGAAATCAAACGCGCTTCAGAATTATGAGACACCAGCAGCCCCCAAAGTTGATCTTGATAGAGAATAGGCGCTACTACAGAGGATTTTACGCCCATTGCTGTCAAATATTCAATATGACAGGGGTCTACAGGGCGGTAACGAATCTTTTCTGAGATAGTTTCTCCATTATCCAAGTCACGCAGGTGAATTTGACCAATCTCTTTAGTATCAACATTCACAACAGAACGCACCCGTGATTTGATAAATAGTTCGCGGGCATAGGATGGGATGTCATCGTAGGGAAAATTTAGCCCTAGTAGCGATGGCAAACAATTATTATTAATCGATTCAGCAATCACTTGACCACTACCATCAGGATGAAATTTGTAAATCATCACTCGATCGGTTTTTAATAGCGATCGCACTTCTGCTGTTGTCACTGTGATAATTTCTTCCAACTCTAAGCTTCGTCGGATACGGTTTGTAATGCGGCGTAGTAAACTTTCTTCATTGCAACATAAGGGCAAATCTTGTTCACGGTTGGAGGTCATTGCTTATAGAAAAATAAATTAATAATTTGAAAATTGACATAGTTAAATCTAAAGACATTGTGATTTTTTTTGATCAATTTGTCTTCAGTAAAACTACGGTCAAGTTACTAGTGAAAATATTTATTTGCCTTTTACCAAAATTCACCAAAAAATCATAAAAACAGACGCTAAAAAGATTGCGTCTGTACTAGATACAAGAAAAAATTCTTGCCTTTTAGTTTTAACTTTTTGTTGACAGAGGAACGTTCAACAAAATTAAACTTTTGTGTTGTCAGCAAAGCGGATTTTTAGATAGTCATCTTCCATCTTTGCTCCTGCTGGTTGTAGTGCTGCTAAGGCTTGTGGCAAAACTAAGTTACGACGATGGTTGCCAATAGTAATGTTTAATTCGTCTCCGGTTTTACTGAGTTGAACTTGGTCTTTAGGAATACCAGGCAAGTAAAGTTCTAAACTGTATTGGTTTTCCTCTTGCACTACTCTAAGAGTTGTTTCTTTGTAATAAACCTGAGTCGGATCTTCATCTTTATAAAGAGTTTCTTTCAAGCGTTCTAATGAAGCCAATCCACACATTTCCTCAGAAAATAGGGGAACTTCTTTCACAGGCAGAGGGTGAAAATCATCATGAATTTCCCGGCGATATTGCTCCTGACTTTCCTTCCAACGTTGAAAGAATGGATCTTGGACAACATTTGGAATAATCCGATTAGCCACTACTAAATCTGTTGCAACATTATACAAACTCAGATAAGCATGGGCGCGGAGAGACTCTTTAATCACCATCTTTTCGGGATTAGTGACAAGACGCACTGAAGTTTGAGTATTATCTGTTAATACTTTTTCCAGAGCTTCAATTTGTTCATAAAACTCATAAGGTGCATCCATTACCTCTTTATCAGGTAGCGAAAAACCAGCAATTGGTCTAAACAAAGGTTCAACTAGGGGTCGAAGTGCCACCGAGATGTTTTGAAATGGTTTGTAAAAACGGCGCATATACCAGCCACCGACTTCAGGTAAACTCAGTAAGCGAAGTGCTGTGCCGGTGGGGGCCGAGTCAATAATTAAAACATCAAACTCACCTTCATCGTAATGGCGCTTCATCCTTACCAAGCCAAAAATCTCATCCATGCCTGGTAGAATAGCCAATTCTTCCGCTTGTACGCCATCTAAACCCCTTGCCTGTAAAACTTGGGTAATATAACGTTTCACAGCACCCCAGTTTCCCTCCAGTTCTTGCAGCGCATCCAGTTCAGCACCCCACAGATTTGGACGAATTTTTCGGGGTGTATGTCCCAGTTCCATGTCAAAACTGTCTGCGAGGGAGTGAGCGGGATCTGTACTTAAAACCAACGTCTGATACCCTAGTTCTGCACAACGGAGTCCAGTTGCAGCAGCTACGGAAGTTTTGCCCACGCCGCCTTTACCAGTCATTAAAATTACACGCATAGATGCTTCTGTCCTGCCTGAGGATTTTTTACATTTATTTACATTATCGACTGTTTAAGGAAAATAAATGTTGTTTCAACATCCTAAGTAGGTGGGTGGGAAAATTTATCGTTGAGATAAGGCAGGAGGTAGTCCCGATGAAAAAATTTCAAAAGCCTTGCATGAAAATCTGGCTTTCCCCTACACCCCACACCCTTACACCCCTAAACCCACTTTCAAGTCAGGAGGGAAGAGAGTTTTTGCCTAGTTAATTTTTCTTCACATAGTTTGGTTTTATGATGCCGACTTATTTATAGGAATTATTATGAGTATTGTAAAAATTTACCCTAACTCATCCGTTGGGTTTTGCTGCAATAACTGATCAAGTTTAGTTTCCAGTGCTGAGAGTTTTTTGAGAATTGTGGGGCGATCGCCATCAATAGAAATTAGTAAATTAGTTATTCTCTCTTGTATGTTTGTTAATTGTGCTACTGCATTCTGAATTTGGAGCATTCCTTCTCGGAGTTCTTGGCGTTCCTGACGTGCTTCCGCCATTTCATCTAACATAGCTTGGACTGTTTTAGCATTACTCTCAAGTAGATGTTTGAGTTCTTTATCAGTCATTGCGATCGCGCTTTGGAGTTGAGTTTATTATTCACTCTAAAGTATTGGGGGATTTTGTTTCAATCCCCCGTAGAGCAGCACAGTTGTGCTACCCTGCACTATGGTTTAATTACCTAAAAATTGCGATCGGGGCTGTTTACTGGCTCAACATGGCAAAAGCTTGCTCAACCAGCATCTTAGCCTTGTGCAAATTCAACAGCTTTTCCTGTTCAAATCTATCGGGGTAAGTCATTTTCCTACCTTCGAGCGTTAGCCGAATCAGTGCTATTTGCTCATCTGTAGATGAACTCATCTCATCTATCGCTGCGCCAATATACTGAAAAGTCGTGAAAGTAGGAGGCTTTAACCCTCTTCCTTCTTGCATCTGATGTAGCGCTAATTGCGGGAATGCCATCAGAGAAGTGATGTAAGAAACTTTGTATCCTGGGTTTCCTGTCGGCTTGATACCGTAGCGTCGGCATAAGTCGCGTAACTGCTTCAAAATACTTACCTATTCTTACTCAAACTTCAGAATAGAGATTTCTTCCCCCTTCAACCAAGGTAGTCGGCTACTTCTTGTCCAGAGGCGTTAAGTTTCGCTTAAGCCAAGCGTACTTTATCCAAAAGAGCATCCCTTAAATTAATCGAAGCGTTCTCGTCACGATCTTGAATATGACCGCATCCATCACAGTTATAGACACGCTCACTCAAACCCATCTGTTGAATATTCCCACAGCACGAACACATTTTAGAACTGGGGAACCATCGATCAACTAACTCAACCTTAGTACCATAGTGGCGTTGCTTGTAAGTAAACTGCCTACGAATCTCATAGAAACAGTTATTACTTACAGCATTAGCTAATTTTTGATTAGCAATCATGCCTTGGATGTTTAGATCCTCAATCCTGATGACAGCAGCTTTACGGCTTATGTCAGTGGTCATTTTCTGGGTTGTATCTTGCCTAATATTGGCAATACGAGCGTGTTGTGTAGCTAGTTGAGTGTAGTATTTCCTCGCGTTATTTGATGCTTTGATTTTTAACTTTTTGTTCCCTAACACCTTGTTACGATTACGCCACTGTAGCTTACCCAGCTTGGTTTTCGCCTTTTTAGTAGTAATGGGCATATCGTATTTTGTGCCATCAGAACAAGTTGCCAAAACTTTTACGCCAAGATCAACACCTAACTTATCTATTGGATGAATTACTGGAGGAAGTTTCTCAGCATCAAGAATAAACGCTACGAACCATTTATCAGCAGTTCTAGACACAGTAAATGTTTGAGAACTACAGATAAAATCAATTCGCTCTTTCAATCTAAGTTCTTTTAATCCTGGTAACTTTATCAGTTTGCCAGCATTGATTACAACTCGATTAGTAAATGGAAGTGGTGGCTTACCTTTCGCTGGATAAACACCAGCAGTTTTATAAACTGTGAATGAGTCTCCTTTTTTCTTTGACTTCTTTCTGGGGAACCCGGATGTTCCTTTACGCCATCTCTCAAAAGCCTTTTTCAAGTCAATAAATGCTAACTGATATACAGTGGACGGGTAATTTCTCATCCATGCATATTCAGGTTTCTGCACTGTGACTTGAGTAAATACTTTTTTGATAGCATCAATGCGTTTGGAATCAGATGCTTTGACACCTTCAAAATCCCAAGATGCAGTTAGAAGTTCTAATCCATAGTTGTATACCCAACGCTTAAAGCCAGCATTGCCACGCATTAACGAGGTTTCAACATTATTCAGTTTTAACTCTCGTTTGATGGCAAACATGGATTTATGGTTTATACTCATACGAGTATACCAGTGTTTACGGCTGTAAGTAATGCCATTTAAGAAAAATCACGAATTCCGTTTTCTGCCAACAGAAATTAAATCATTAGATCCTAAACCATTGACTCTAAAACTGCGTCCTGGCATCCGGGATAGAATCAGAGCAATACCGAATTGGCAATCAGAGCTAAGAGATGTAATTGAAGGATGGTTGCAAGAGAAACTTGATCGTGCTGATGAGGTTTGAAGTATTTTAGGCAAGAAATTGCTGATTTAGTTCACCTCTCGAATGGTTTTGATTTCAAGTTCGGAACGCATGAACATAAAATAGAAGTGTCTCGTTTCTAATGGGATATTTGGTGGGTATCTAGTTTCTCAGGCGAAATACCCACTAATAAATCATTATTCAATATGTAAATCAATTAATACAGATATATTAAGTAACGTAAAGTGTCTAAAGATAATCGTGGAAATCCAGAAATTAAAAATCATGGTTTTAAAACTGACAGAGATAAACCATTGACTGAATATATAAACTTGCGAGTCACCAAGGAAATGAAAGAAGAGGTAAAAGCTAAAGACGATCCTCCAGAATTTTGCCGTCGTGCTATCCAAAAAACACTAGATGAAGAGAAAGAGAAGTAGTGCTTATTTTTCCTACTCTAACTCTTCTGGATCAACCCCCAATTCCTTCAATCTAGCCTTCAATTCTTCCACCTGCTGTTGTACAAGTTCCCTCTGTTGTCGTTCAGCTTCAGTTTCTCGTTCTGCTGCTTGTGCCCTTTCTTCTGGAGTCGCTACCAACTGATTATCTACGTTAAAAAACCGTAATTTGGACTCATAGATTCCCAAAAATAATTCTAACTGCTGACTCCACAGCCACCCTTGGGCATTTGGTTCCAAAAGTTGATATTTACCACCCACTAAACTAAACCCTTTAAATTCCAAAGTATTGGGGTGAAACCAAAAATATTCCGGCGTGCGAAAAGTCTCCTGGTAAAGTTCAAACTTCAGACCTTTATCAACCTTGGCAGTACTGTTAGAAAGTAATTCAATAATCACATTGGGATACTTCCCTTGTTCTGCCCATAATACCCAACTTTTGCGGGGGCGATTTTCACAATCCTTGACAACAAAAAAATCTGGGCCTCTAAAGTCTCGTGTGGTAATCTGTTCTGGGCTAAAATAAATCGTTAAGTTTCCAGTAGCATAAAAATCATTACGCTGACGCCACCACCATTTCAGACACGCCAACAGTAATTCAATTTGCTCGCGGTGTAGATCGCTTTCCAAAGGAGGCTCATCACTCCATAAATCACTAGGGGGAATGATAATATCTTCTGCTTCTGTATGTATAGTTAATAATTCAGCAGGGATTTCAGGATTTTTGGCAGCTGTCACGTCGCTTTGCTCCGAATTCAAAATTCAAAATTCAAAATTAACAATCTCCATAAGGAAATTTACTTGCTCTGTATCCTTTTATTTCTCGTTCATAAAGATTAATGGCTTTTGTTGTTACGTTTAGTGTAATAGCAATCATCTGTTCAGATATATCAATTATTAACTTTTTCAAGAGGAAAAATGCTGTTTCACTACATCTAGGCGTGAACAGTTCCAATAATCGATATGAGAGACAATTAAACCATCAGAGTTAAGACCTAATTCACTCCAACCAGGAATAGAGATCCGTGGCTTCCAGGGGAGAGGAGTATTCCAACTGAGTGTCCACTCAGTTTTTATTGTGTCTCCTAAATGTTGAATATTATGTAAGTCCATCTTGGGATCTAAAAACCAAGTTTGGATAAAATTAATCATTGCTTTGTAACGTTTAACACCCCGAAATTTATTCAGTGGGTCTTGAAAATAAACTTCTGGGGTATAAATACTGTAAGTTTGATTTACTGGGAATCTTTGATAGTCTTCTTTGAGGATTTCAATGATATCCATGATAGATAAATATATTCTGTAAATTGGTTTAATATGAAAACTGAAAAATGAAAATTAACCCTCATTCCATAAACGTTCTAACTGACGCCGCCAAGCAGTTAGAACTTCTTCTCGCCCTTGTGAAGTTTGATTTATTTCGCCCATCATTCCTTCGGCATAAAAGCGTTCTAAGCTTTGCATGGTAGCTTGCAGAGATTGTCCTTGTTGTTTTGCTGCCTGAATAATTTGTCGGATGCGACTTTCAATTAGTCGATTAAAGACATTATCTAATCCAGCCTGATGGAGAGATACAAGTCGGTTGATTGCATTGGACAAATCTGCACTCACTAAAGTACCACTGTGATGTTGAAAGACTCCCCAAACGACCCCTTCATACAAAGCGTAACGTACTTCTTGAGTGTCATCAAAGTTGGCTTCTAGAAACTGTTCTAAAAATGGTTGGGCTTCTTGGATGGGCAGAATAGGCAGTAAAACTCGCAGCCAAGTATTATCTTCGGAAAGCAGCACTAACAGCCGAAAAGTAGCAGTGTCTACTTGCCACGATCCAGGAGCAATCGTAGCAACAGCCGATGTGCCAAATAATTCTGTTAGGGTAGCCGCAATTTCTTCAGGTGTCATAACCTTTTATTTAGATATAGCCTCTAGATTAGCGCAGAGGTGCATCAACTGATTCACTAGAACGCTTGCTTGTCTAGTCTGAAAACGCAGTGGGGGCGCACAGCTAGGTGTACGCCCCCACGAATGAATGTATTCCACTGAATTGAAATATGTGATTTAAATAAGCGCATTGCTCAAAAATACGATGCCGATCGCACAGAAAGCGAAGCCAGCAAGGCTGATTTTCCAGGGTAAAATTCGGTTTATCTCTCCCATACCCATCCCAACACCAATTTCTCTAGCACTCATGGCAACCGCAAACAGAGTTAAGGTAATACCTAGTATATAGGCAACTACTGGTATTATTCCTGTACCAACAATAGATTCAGCATTAGCGTAACCCTGAAATAAACCAGCACTGATGCCCACCAGAGCAAGCATCAGAAAGTTTAGTTGATTTGGTATCATTAGCATAGTACCAAAAACAATGGTAGAAATGGCGATGGCTGTTTCTGTGCCTGGTAAATTTAGCTGGAATAAATGAATTACAATACCCAAAATTGTTGTGAAGACAAAACATCCAGCGATCGCAACGCCACGAATAAACACAGATGAGAGTAAGCCAATAGCAACAATACCAACTAAACAATTCAAGCTAATTACTGGATCTGCTAATCCCCAAACAAAGGCTTCCCAGCCGTTAGAAATGGTATGGTCAACTGGTGTTCCACTCAATGAACTGAGTAAGCTAATTAAAATTAAAGCTGCGATCGCCCCAACATGGCGATCCATGAACTTTGAGGTATTAAGTTCCCCCCAAGTACGGGATTGTGATAATTTAGTCTTGAACATCGCTATATACCAAATTAGTTTTTAGGTAATTTATACTACCCACCTACCCCAAAAAACTAACGTGGTAATTAAGCTAGATTACACTAGTTTTACTAAGTTACAGCAGATTGCAACAGGCGTGAGGTACAAATAATCGTAGAGGCACAACATATTGCATTGGTGTAAACTTAAGCCAAAACCCTTTTAAAATCTCGTTTCTAGCAAGAGGCTAGAAATGCTACTCATTCAGGCTCTGCCGCGAGTTCGGGAGGCAGAGCCTCCCATTAGGTATTCCCAGTCGGAGACTGGGAACGAGATAATCTGCTAAAAGCTTTTAGACATTCAAAAGTTATCAGCCATGAAATTGATTTCCGAACCACCGATTCCTGTGAAAATTCAAAAGATGAAGGAACGGGTGCGGTGGATGCATCCAAGTTTTGTGCAACGGGGAATTGACCAAACTAGTATAGTTATTGACGATCGCAGGCAGGATAATCCAGAATTTTCCTTTATGGTTATCGGTGATTCCGGCACTAAATCCCATTCTCGACACCACCCCCAACGAAAAGTTGCCGAACTGATGCTGACTCACCGCGATGATTGCAGCTTTGTGTTGCATACTGGCGATGTCATCTATGTGGTGGGTTCCCAAGAATATTATTCAACAAACTTTATTGAGCCTTACCGGGAATTTCTTGTCGGTGGTGACAACCCGAAAGGCATTCCTTATGACCGCATGGTGTTTAATCTACCTTTCTTGCCAGTACTTGGTAATCATGATTACTACGATGTGCCGTTGATGTACCGTTTATTTACTGGCACAACATCATCACTACGTCGCTTGTTCCGCTACAAAGATATCGAGATTGGCTGGCATGGGTCGTATCAAGGTAATGCTTATGCACGGGCATTTATGGACTACACTCAAGCGATGTATCCACAAGAATTAGAACGTCATTTAGATCGGCACTACACTGCTAAGACCGATACAGGGCGTTGTTTGCGTTATGAACCTGGACAGTTTACCCGTTTACCCAATCACTATTACACCTTTCGTTACGGCGGGATTGACTTTTTTGCACTGGATTCTAATACTTTTAATACACCATCACCTTTACCTGTAACTCAAGAGGGGGAAATTTATCGTCAGGAATTACAAAAGCGTCGTCAGGAAATAGATCGAGAAGAATTGGAGATTTTGAAAATATGCGATCGCCTCAACCCAAATAAACCCAACGAAGCGGAACAACTTGATGACCTTAGTGCCAAATTAGATCAAATAAACGAAATCAAAATCGACATTGAAAAACAACTAGCATCTCATCAAATGCCTGCGATCGACTTTGAACAACTTGAATGGTTGCGAAGCAGACTAATCGAATCTTGGAACACCTCCGAAGTGCGCGGACGTGTAATCTTTTTCCACCATCCCCCCTACGTTACAGAAGCTACCAAGTGGAATCAGGCACAAACCTTGGCGGTTCGCCACCGCTTGCGCTGGGTGTTTGAACAAGTAGCAGAAACCCTTGGTTCTCTAATTAAAGAACGTCCCATAGTCGATTTGATTTTAAATGGACACGCTCACTGTTTAGAGCATCTTTGCACAACTGATACCGGATTTGCAGACTCGCAGATTAACTGTATTATCTCTGGTGGGAGCGGTCATCGTCCCCGCTATCAACGGCGAGAAGGGACTGAATTGATGGAGACTTTTACGGAAATTGCAGGTAAATCCACTCGGAAAGTTGCGGATTCAATGCTATTTGTGGGTCGTCATAACTACAATTTCCAGAACCGACTGCCTTATTCATGTGTACGGATTGATGTTCTGGATGGTAGCCCGCCCAAGTTTATCATCAGACCGCTGATTACTGAACGGTTTGAACAAGAGTGGCATAATACGGAACTTGAACCTTTTGTGATCTAAACGGGATGCAAAGTAATTGACTACACCATTCCTCATCTCACTTCAAAATCAAATCTCAGTGCTGCTGGGTTGCTTTGAATGATTATTTTGGCGAACTTTTACCAAATGCACCTTTGCATTGAGACAAAAGCTAGGTATATCCTAATCTTGAATAGAGTTATGATAATCTCAAATTATGGCAGGACATAGTAAATGGGCAAATATTAAACGCCAGAAAGCGTTAGTAGATGCAAAAAAGGGAAAAACCTTTACTCAGTTATCCAGGGCGATTATCGTTGCAGCTAGAAGCGGCGTACCAGAGCCAGCGCTGAATTTTCAACTTCGCACGGCAATTGATAAGGCAAAGGCAGCGAGTATTC
>CAXUOL010000112.1:6319-13018 GCA_964252435.1 uncultured Nostoc sp. | reverse complement strand
TGGGGAATGCGACCATCGATAATGTGTGCTGCACGGACTCCTTGAGCAAGCGATCGCACACAACAATTCACTTTGGGAATCATCCCACCGCTGACTATACCATTAGCAATCAACTCGCGGGCTTCACGGATATCTACTTTCGGAATCAAAGTAGATTGGTCTTTGTAATCTTTTAAAATTCCACTGGTGTCGGTCAATAAAATTAACTTTTCTGCCCCTAATGCTGCGGCAATTTCTCCTGCTACAGTATCGGCGTTAATATTATAAGCTTGCCCTGTCTCGTCTGCGGCGACGCTAGATACTACCGGAATATAGCCATTGCTAGCGAGGGTTTCCAAAATCTTGATATTCACATTGCTGACTTCCCCCACAAAGCCGATGCCTTCTTGACCTTGGGAACGGGCTGTAAATAGATTACCGTCTTTACCGCAAAGTCCGACAGCCAATCCACCAGCTTGGTTAATCAGGGAGACAATTTCTTTATTGACTCGACCAACTAAAACCATTTCCACCACATCCATTGTGGCGGCATCAGTGACTCGCAGACCATTCTTAAATTGTGGTTCGATTCCCAGTTTATCTAACCAACTGTTAATTTCTGGGCCACCACCGTGGACTACAATTGGACGCAAGCCGACGCAGGATAAGAATACAATGTCGCGGATAACTTTGTCTTTGAGTGTGCTATCTTTCATCGCTGCGCCGCCATATTTGACAACAACAGTACGACCGGCGAATTGTTGAATATAAGGTAGTGCTTCGCTTAGTACACGCACACGAGTGGCTTCAGTTTGCCTGATGTATTCAGAATCGTTGTCCGTCATGAGGAGCCTAACAGAGAGAGTTAAAACCTATTTCAGTCAGTGTAGAAGACTTTGTACCTTGTAACAATATCTCATAGCCGCCAAGAGCAAAATAAGCTTTTTGTATAAGTATCACTTGTAATTGAGTTACGCTCCTTGAGCGTAGGCGTAGCCCGTCGTAGACATCGTTTGATAAAATTACAAGAGAAAATGCAGGAGTACATCGATAACGGTGCATCACTAGGCTGGTTAATTGATCGGCAAAATCGAAAAGTCTACATTTACCGTCCGAATCGAGAAGTTGAAATTTTGGATAATCCCGAAGCAGTTACGGGTAATCCAGAATTACCAGGGTTTATCCTACGAATGACCAAAATTTGGTAATTTGAGTCTTCCTAATGAGAAACTTGGGTTTTGAGAACGTTAGGAATTGCTTCAAGTATTCGCTGAGAGTAAAGTGATGTTCGTTGTTCGAGGAGTGATCGCATTACGCTACGCCATAATCTGTATACTGACGCTTGTATGGAGCTTGCAAACCTCATCTACTGGATTGTAAACAATTAATAGCACCTGATACTGTTTGATCGCAGTTTGAGTAAATTCCAGTTGAAAAAATGTTTTGTACGTATCTAAATTGAAATTTGATAAAAAAGTTTATTAATAGCCTCTATTAAAAATACAATATGATAGCGATCGCTTGACTTTTAATACAGTCACTACGGGAGATTGCGATCGCAATCTTCTAAACACCGCGATCGCACCAAAAAATATCCTCGATAAAATGCGATCGCACGAAAAATATTGTCTACAAAAATGGGATACTCCAAAGGAGTCGCTTCACGATCGCATAAAAATATTGTTAAAATTGTAGGATGCTGTGTAGTAAATAAAAATGTAAAATAAGCAAATGAATATATCGCTTAATCCTACTCACGAGCAATTCGTTATATCTAAAATTGAAAGCGGAACATACG
Organism: uncultured Nostoc sp.; assembly: GCA_964252435.1. GTDB lineage: Bacteria > Cyanobacteriota > Cyanobacteriia > Cyanobacteriales > Nostocaceae > Nostoc. Next base: position 11,241 of record CAXUOL010000112.1, on the reverse strand, counting down.
CAAACACAGATGAAGTGATTGCTGCTGCTCTGGAATTATTGGTAGAACAGGAACAATATACTCTTTGGTTAAATGATACTCGTGAGAAAGTAGCAGTTGGTTTAGCAGAGATAGAAAGAGGTGAGGTTCTAGATACCGAAGTTGTCATCAACCAACTAAAAGAGAAATTGCGTCAAAAACGTGAGGCTCAAACATGAGTCTTGCTACTATCTCTCAAACTGCAAGCAGAGATTTAGCTGAAATTTTGGATTATTTTGCCAATATTAATATTGAGGTAGGAGAGCGTTTTATTCAGGAGTTTGAGAAAAAGTGCAAAAATATTGCCAACTTTCCGAATATGGGGCGTAGTTACGAAGATGTAGCACCCCTTTTAAGAGGAATCCCCATCAATGGTCATATAATTTTGTACAAATTCAGAAGGCAGAAGGCAGGAGGCAGAAGGCACTTATAGAACCCACGTTTAAAAACGTGGGATTGAAGTAAGGACGCCTTGTGTCTCGTGGCACTTTCCGCGACGCTCGATGACTCGCTTGCCGCCGGCGCTATCGACACAAATCTTTTTATACTAGTGGGCAATAACCCACAACTAAAGTTTTTATTAATACTTCTTACATAGCTGCCTTCTGCCCTCTGCCCTCTGCCTTTATTGTAATTGCTGAGGAAATTACAATTGTCCGTGTTGTTAGTGGGAAGCGAAATTTGGAGTCTTTGTTTTCAGATTCTTGAGCGATCGCTTAATTACACCCTAACCTTGTCTTCTCAATACCGCGATCGCACCAAAAAAATATTCTCTAAAATTTGATTACCCCAAGTCTTCTTCCGTAAGTCCTGCATCTTTCATAATGCTTTTCAATGTTCCTATTGGCAAATCTCGATTACTATGAACTGGTATGGAAAGGATCGCAGCTACATCTTCTTTTATATAAATATGGTGACTGCCAGTAATTCGCTTCAATATCCAACCATTCCTTTCTAGAATTTTGCATAGAGCTTTGCCAGAAATCGCTTTTATATCGATAGCTCGACTAGTTGTTTATCTGGCTCAATTTCTTCTCGATCGCTTGCAACTTCTAGCCAACCTTGAACTGCTTCTTGTAACATTTCTAGCAAGTGTTCGTAGCTATTTCCCCATGTATGGCATCCTGGTAGTGCAGGTACAGAACCACACCACACTCCATCTTCTTGCCAAATAACTGCTTTAATTTTCATTACACTTAAATTTAAAAGAATTAAACGATCGCTCCATATTCAAGAATTTTAACGCAGGTACAATTACTTTCAGTGGTAAAATGCCGATCGCATCATCGTTAACTATCACGCATGGACGAGTTTTACCGATTTCTGTACCTATGGTTGGATTGAGATTTACCAGCCAAATGTCACCTCGATGCATTGTCTTTATCGCTTAAATATCTGTATTTGAATAATCGTAAAATTCTTCACCTTCAATTTCAGAGAAAACAAGTAATTGGCTACCAGGAGCATAATCTTGTATTGCTGTTTTGGCAGCAGCAGCTAAAGCACGTTTTTGTTCTTCTTTTGTGAGATTGTTTTGTTTTTGATGAATTATTTCTAGTGCTGCTTCTGCTATTTTTAAGCAGTCGGTTATACTGAGTTGGGGTAGTGTGTTGAGAATTTGTTTAGTTTCCATAGGTTTATAAAAATATATTTTTTTACATTATACATCAGCAGACTATAAAATAAGAAGCTCTTATTAATCAACCAAATTAACCGCGATCGCACCAACAAAATATTCTCTAAAAAAATGCGATCACCTACTATTATCTCATGTTTAGGTATAAGAATAACCAATATTACCAACAGAGCGATCGCTTGACTTTTAAGACAGTCACTACATTTACTAAATTGCGATCGTGTCGCAATATTCCAAACATCGCCATCACGTTTGATTATGCGATCGCACCAAGATATTGGTTTTTCATAATTTACTGTTTTCCCGATTTCATTTGTTGGGTTCTACTTCGTTTCACCCAACCTACTAGCTGATTAAAAACTAATGGCTAAATAAGTAATACCAAAACCACCTTGAGCAATATCTCTTTCAATGGTGTATTTGCCATTTTGTAACTGATACCCGCTTGTCCAAGTCGTGACAACTTCATCAGCAAGCAATTCCAACCATTCCTGCATTGTTTGCAGACGGTTTTCGGGTTCTAATTCCATCCCCTTGAGAATTGCTTGATTTAGGCGATCCCTAATTGTGGGAATATGCTCTTGTGGCGAAACTAATGCCATACTATAAAGTCTGCAATTAATAGCAGCTTCGGGAAATTTACCTGTTACCGCATAGTAAATCGAAGCTGCTAATGAGTAGATATCAACGCATGGTTTTCTATCTCCACGCATTTGTTCGTAGGGTGCAAACGCTGGATTTGCAAAAACTTTTGAACTTGATAAATTTCGGATATTCTGGGTCATTTCTCAAGCTTTCATTTGGTGTTTTAATCACCACAAAAGCGTTAAGCATCGTATGACGTGCTTTGTACGTAATACCAACTCCACCTTGTCCAAAAACTTGTTCGATTACATACTTACCGCCCTGTAACTGCTGCCCAGATATCCAAACCATAGGGTTTTTGATTCAGCGATATTTGCGAATATTATTGCAATGATTCGATAATTCCGCAATTACACTTAATAATTTGTTAGTACGTTTTCTTCATATCTTGCACCACCGTCTGATTCGATGAACATTAATTAATATTCCCCATTAATGAGAAACAGCTTTTTTCAGTATGCTAGGAATAGCCTCAAGTACTCGCTGTGAAACGTCTTCAGGCGTATCTCCCTCTCGCTCGGTGATGTGCAAATCGGCTTGAGAGTAAAGTGGTGTTCGTTGTTCGAGGAGCGATCGCAACTTACCTTTAGGATCGGCATCTTGCAGCAGTGGTCTTGTGGTATCCTCAGCTAAACGGCTGTAAATTATCTCCACTGGCGTATCTAGCCACACTATTAAACCGTGGTGCAAGTAACCCCAATTTTCTCGCCGTAGCACAATGCCTCCACCAGTTGCTATAGTCAACTTTGTAAAAGCACAAACTTGTGAAAGTACGTCGCTTTCTAACTGGCGAAACCCGGCTTCACCAACTTGTGCAAATAACTGATTGATAGATTTACCTGTTGCTCGGACAATGAGATCGTCGGTATCTACAAACCTATAACCCAGTTCTTTTGCTAGTAAGCGCCCTACTGTCGTCTTACCAACGCCCATAATCCCAATTAAGTACAGGTTGACTCCTTGTAATAAGCTGCTCACCAGTTGCTTCGCTCCAATTATTTTTAAGTGCTGAGTCACAGTTTTAAATTATAAACTCAACAACTCAATCTAGGATTTAAAAATACGGAGTTTTGCACCTATCGGGCAACTGGATAATGTCAAGGCTTTTCCCTTTGCATTTATCAAGTTTACTTGTAACTTTTCTAACTAGCAATTATTTTTAAAATCTGCAAATTCATCTTCTTCTATTTAAGAGGAATTAAATGCCATAATTACTGTTATCAATGTATTTAAAGTAACTTAGGCAATAGATTGACAATTATTCTATGAAATTACCATAAGTAATAAACGATGAATTTCTCAAAAATGTAGTAATTTACCTGAAGTAACTAGGTAATTGCTGCATAATAATCGCTATGCTTAACCAAAAAATTAAAGTAGCTTGTTTGAAACTTTATCCAAACAATATCTGTCTATCTAAACAATCAGGGTTTTTATTCTGATGGGTAATTTTAAGTATATACAATACTGTGTTTCTACCAGCACAGGGTCGTTATTCTAAAAGTTCAGTTATAACAAGACCCGCTCAATTAAATGTTTCTGACAAAGGTGTAAATAATGACTGATTTACCGCGATCGCCTAAAAAAAGCTTGCAAAGAAATTGAAGTTTCGACACAAAGACTACTGCATATTCCACCCCAATAAGCCTGAATGAATAAATATAGAATGAATGAGGTGTCAACCATGACTCGAATTCGTGACGTTGTAGAAAGAGCTTTAGCAACTGGTTATTTGACAGTTGAAGCTGAAGATCAACTACGACAACTGTTGACTACCCGATATGACTTGGAAGATTTTAATGCTTTCATGACTTTGCAGGAAGCTGCCATGACTGGTAAGGTCAAGCAGGAGTCTAGAGAGCGGTGTGGCATTAAATAGAGATGTAGCCTGCTACTACATCTTACCGACGGGGGCGTTTACCATCATCTTCAAAATCATCATCATCCTCAAAAAATTCCCAATCATCATCATCTGCTTGATTGGTAGTTGGCGGCTGGTAAGGGGGGATAATTACTCGGTAATCAGCATCGTAAATTGATTCCGTTTTTCCCGCAGCTGTATTTTTTGGCTCGCGGTAGCTGTAAGAGTAAACTGAACCAGACTGAGAACTGCTTTTAGCTTCTGATTGACGTTCGTAAGTTGTTGAATCTCTAGGCTGTTGAGCTTGAGGATTCGGAGTAGGTGCTGACTCTGACTGTTTATCAAAGTTCCAATCATCATCTTTACTGCTATTTGTCTCCCAATCATCAAATCCCTCACTGCTAGACTCTTCATTTTTACTAGCTGGTGGTGGAGAACTGGCAGGGCGAGATGTAAATTCTTCTCTTTGGGTTGCTTTGGCACGACTTGAAGGGGTGGTTGCTCTGTTAGGAGTTTGGCGTTGTCCTGCCACAAAATAATTGGATAAATTAAATAAGGTAGCAATCAATATCGATGTGAAAGCACCAGTGGCAGTACTGAACAAAATCCATATCGCTAGTGGTAATGGTTGAGTTCGCACGCCCAAAAATACTAGCGATAGGGCAGGTGAGAAATTTTGGACTAATAACAGTGTTAGTCCTCCCAGTACTGCCACCAATAGAATTAAGCGAATTACAGCCATAGCAATTTTGTCAGTTGTCA
>CAXUOL010000112.1:3055-6219 GCA_964252435.1 uncultured Nostoc sp. | reverse complement strand
TGGTCAGTAGTCAGTGGTCAGTTATCAGTCTGATTATTCTTCGCTAATTACTGTTCACTGACTACTGACACTATCAGCCATCTCTATCATTACCTTTTTAGGACTATTGTGAAATTTACAATAAATCCACTCAAGGCGTTAGCGACGACCTTGCCACCGCTGAATTGGGATGCAGTCAATATCTAGTTGATCTAAAGCACGGGCAACTACAAAATCAACTAAATCCTCGATGGTTTGGGGATTGTGATACCAGGCGGGAATAGCGGGGACAATTCTCACTCCAACTTCTGCTAAAGAGGTTAAGTTACGTAAGTGGATGAGGCTAAAAGGCGTTTCACGCGGGACAATGACCAGCTTTCGCCCTTCTTTGAGTTGGACATCCGCTGCTCGTTCTAGTAAATCGGAACTCAAGCCAACCGCTAGCTTTGCCACTGTACTCATGCTGCATGGAATAATTATCATCCCCAGAGTGGTAAAGGAACCGCTGGCAATTCCGGCTCCGACATCGCTCCAAGGATGACACCGGAGTTTACCGGCAAGTGCAACACCAGCTTGCTCTCGCCAGAATTGTTCTTGCCCGGTTGGTTCTGGTGGCATCCGAATTTCCTGTTCTGACTGCCAAACCATGTAAGTTGATTTAGAGGCAACCAATTCAATGCTATACTCTGCTTCCAGCAAAAATTTGATCGCGCGAACAGCGTAAATCAGACCAGATGCGCCCGATACGCCTAAAATTAAAGGTTTGGTGTTATTTGACACGTAAGGTTTCGTGGATTTTACTCGTCCTCAGAGTAAGGGTCTAGGTCATCAGGCTCCATATCATTTGGTAAGTAGAGGTCTGAAAGTTCGTCACGGGCATCATTGCCAGTTAACCCTTTGGCGACGCCATCGCTGCCGACTGTTACCAAATCAATTTGCTGACGGTAGTAATCGACACTCTTAACTTGGACGGCGACGCGATCGCCTAGTCGATAAGAAGCGCGATTTTTGCGACCAAACAGTGCTTGTTGTCTGGCGCGATATTCATACCAATCATCTTTGAGAGAACTGACGTGTACTAATCCCTCTACTCTCAAAGGCACACCAGGATTACTGCTGGACTCCACCTCAGCCGCGGGTACTTCAATTTCCACAAAGAAACCGTAGGATTGAACCCCGGTAATCACGCCTTGAAATACCTGACCGATGCGTTGCTTCATCAGTTGGGCTTTTTGCAGTCCGGCTAAATCGGCTTCGGCTTCTTGGACTTCTTTTTCTCGGTCGTTGATTTGGACAATTACCCTAGTCAAATCGCTTTGGAGTTCTTGTTGCAATTCTGGGGGTAAAACGTTCCAGTTAATTTCCTCGTGGCTGGAGGAGTGGCGCAGGTTAACCCGCTCTCTGACACGGGTATTGCGGCGATCGCGTCCGTTTTCGAGTAGCGTGTAATACACTCTCTGCATCAGTAAATCTGGGAAACGCCGCAAGGGAGCGCTAAAATGGACATATTGCGGTAGTGCCAGACCAAAGTGAGATCCTTTGGTGGTACTGTATGCAGATGGCTTCAGGGTATCTTGTAATAAGTAGGTAAGAACTTGCTCAGAGGGAGATTCAGCAAAAGCCGTGGTCAAATGTTGGTAATCTAAGGGTTGGATATCGACTTCTGGATCTAATGTGAGGTCAACGCCTAAATTGACTGCCAATTTCAGCATTTCCTGGACATCTTCAACATCAGGAGTACCTTGGACTCGCCAGATAGCGGGAACACCAAGGGCATTTAAGTGAGTTGCAAACAGTTGATTAACTAACAGTACCAACTCCGTGAGTAGCGATCGCACTGGTAAATCATTCACCACCACAGCGCCGAGAATTCCCTCATCATAATAGGCGTTTTGGCTCGGCGGTAGATTTAACTGGAGGCTACCACGAGTCAAGCGTACTTGTTTCACGGCTGTTTGCAAGGCTTGGAGGTCTTGCAGCATTTGGGAAACCTGTGATGATTTATCTTGAGTTTCACCTGTAAGAATTGCTTGGGCAAGTTCAGTAGTCAGTGCAGTCTCGACATTAATTACACTGGGTTGAATTTCCCATTCCAGCACTTCTCCCGATTGGGGATCGATGGTAATTAAAAAAGAGATGGTTAAGCGATCGCTCCCAGGTACTAAAGAACAGCGTTCTACCACAGTTGGGGGCAAGATTGGCAACACCAATTCTCCTAAATAGACTGATTTGCCTCGTTTGAGTGCTTCTCTATCTAAGGCTTCGTCAGGTTGGACATAGTGAGAAACATCGGTGATATGAACGCCCAAAAGCCAATTTCCGGCTAAGTTTTTTTCTAAACTAAAAGCGTTTTCTATAACTTTGGTATCGCTATTTACCCCTTCAATCGTGAGAGTAAACAAATTACGTAAATCCAGCCGATTTTTCAGGTCTGCTTTCAGGAGCTTTTTGGGCAACCTCGCGGCTGCTTCTAGAACATTATCTGGAAAAGTCCGGGAAAGGTCGTGTTTGCACGTAACTAAATCTATATCAGCAGCAGCTTCAGCATCGCTGCCGAGGATTTGCACCACTCGACCAAGGGGAGGATATTGTGCCAACGGGTAACGCAAAACTTCCACATGAACCAGATGATCGATCGCTTCTTCTAACTTTGCCCCGTTAGGTTGAATTTTGAGTTCAAACAGTAAGCGATCGTCTAAAGGCACAGCCCGAAAACCAGTTTCTACCTGTTTAATCCGTGCCAGTAAAGTGTGATTAGAACGTTCGAGAATCAGCTTCACCTCACCTTCAGGAGAGCGACGGCGACTGCCTTCTTTCAGAACTCTCACCAAAACGCGATCGCCATTCCAAGCATTACTCAGATGACTTTCGCGGATGTAAATATCCTCGGCTCCTTCCACATCTTGAATAGCAAAGCAAAAGCCTTTACTAGAACAACGGAGTTTTGCCTCGATTATTCCCTCTTCTGAAACACGGCGGTACTTGCCCCGTTCCTTCACTAAAATACCGATTTTTTCTAGAACATCTAAGGCAATGTGAAGTTTTTGTAAACTTTTTTCATCTTCACAGCCAAGTTTCTTTTCTAAAACCTTCCGAGCTACCAATTTATCATCGGTGAAATTGGCAAGGAGTGTAGCGATTGAAAATTCCATGCAGTGAACCGACCTTTGGTCAAAACATCATTT
>CAXUOL010000112.1:0-2955 GCA_964252435.1 uncultured Nostoc sp. | reverse complement strand
TCTCAGAGTTCGCCTGCGTTCAAGTCTCTTCACCTAACCAAACTTAAGATTGCACGCCTGATTAAAATTTAGCCCCGCTAGTTAATTACGCGACGGGTTTTTGAGAAGCTGGGTTTAGAGAATCCATACTGCCCAAAAGCGCTATGCAGGGGAGCCACTTGCTTTGCTTGGGGTCTCCCCAAGCAAAGCAAGTGGCGTGGAAACTACAGGTGTTTGATTGTCTAGAGAGAAGGTAATTTTACGCCATTAGACTCTGATTTTTAACTAGGAGGAACTGCTGGTGAACCCAATTTTCCCACATGTAGAATCGGTAACAATTAGGTAAGCAGCTTAATAAGCAGCGAGGGCGAACCTTATCTCCATTATTGTAGATTTAGAGGGCACTTCCAGAAAATAGTTCTTAGATATAGACTTGGGTAATCAGTATAGCATTGCAAGCAAGACTACCCAGATAAGTTAGCACTGACCAAAAATTTCGTCAAAAAAGAGCTACTGCTACCGAAATGGGCACTGTGCGCCTGCGAATAAATTCGCAGTCCTAAAAAGCGTATTATTGAGTAGTAGATTGATGCTATGATGTAGTCAGGAGGCGAGAAAAGTGTTTAACCTGACTTACGAATTCAAGCTAAAGCCAACACAAAATCAAATAGTAATTTTTGAGGAATGGCTAGAAACTCATAGAAGGGTTTACAACTATGCTTTAGCCGAACGCAAGGACTGGTACAAGTCTCGTAGTTGCCAGGTTAATGCTTGTAGCCTCCGTAGTTGCTTTATCATTCCTGCTGATGCCCCACGACCAACATTTGCTAGCCAATGCAAGTATTTGACTGCTGCACGTAAAGAAAACGAGTATTTAAAACGTGTTAATGCTCAATCTTTGCAGCAAACATTAAGACGACTTGAAAAAGCTTTTGTAAGTATGTGGGAACAAAATCATGGGTTCCCAAGATTTAAAAAAGTTGGTCGGATGCGGTCTTTTTCTTTTCCCCAATTGGGCAAAAATCCAGTAATCAATGGTTGTGTGAAGTTACCTGTAATTGGTGCAGTTAAATTTCGTCAATCGCGGGATATTCCAGATGGGGGAGTAATTAAACAATCTCGTGTTGTTAAGCGTGTTTCTGGTTGGTATGTGATGTTAACCGTCCAATGGGACGTTAACCCAACTCAACCCGTGCCACACGGGGAATCTGTAGGGATAGATGTAGGTTTAACAAGTTTCGCTGCGACTTCTAATGGTCTTTTAGTCAAGCGTCCAAGGTTTTTTGTTGATGCCGAACGCAAGCTGAAATTGCTGCAACAGCGTGTCAAGAGAAAATATATTGGCTCGAACAATTGGAAAAAAGCACTTCATAAAGTTGCTTCACTGCATGAGTACGTTGCTAATTGCCGCAAAGATTGGCACAGAAAACTGTCTCATCAAATTTGCGACGGGGCAGGGATGGTTTTTGTTGAGGATTTAAATTTAGTGGGCTTGTCCCGTGGAATGCTGGGTAAGCATTGCCTAGATGCGGGATTTGGTCAATTTTTTAATATCCTCGAACAAACTTGTTTTAAACGCGATGTCTATTTCCAAAAGGTAGACGCACGAAAAACAAGTCAGATTTGCCCAAACTGCCAAAGCGTGACAGGTAAGAAGGAACTTTCAGAACGTACTCATAAATGCATAAATTGCGGCTATACAACGGATAGAGATGTTGCAGCCGCCCAAGTAGTCGCAATGCGCGGACTTGCAGCCGTAGGGCATACGGTCAAGATGCTTGCTGAGGGTAAATTCATTGGAATCCCTTTGAAGCAAGAATCCCACGGCTAGAAACCGTGGGGAGTGTCAAAATTGGGACACCAGGCAAAGCAAGAATATCACCTTGATGCCTCAGACCAGAGAATTATACCTACTCATCGCCTGCCAAAAAACTGATGACACATAGTAAATAATTAAAAATCAATAAATGCAATATTGGTAGGCATCCTGAGTATCGAGTGGATGTAAATTAAAGTAAGGGCAACCGATCTCGCTTGAACATACAGGCAGTATCAACCCGGTTATTAAAAATATTTAGATTGGTAGCAGTATTATGTTGGCTCAATTCCAGAGCTTGTATCCCAAAGGCAGTCTGATTTCTGAATTAGTGCAAATTTTTCAAGGAAAATATATTGTCCGGGCAAGCGTGCAAATTGAAGGCGTAACCCGTGCTACGGGTATGGCAGCAGCAGAAACAGTAGAAGCAGCAGAAGACCAAGCCAGAACCAGGGCACTGATAGTTTTGGGTATTACAAACGCGCCACCAGAATCAGTGGTGTTGACCTCAAATCCAGTCTCCCCGGCACAGCTAAATCCTGACTTGAATACTAAAGGTGGATTGAGTGAGCCTGCTGCTTATTCCTCTGCTAAAGCTGAGGATTTTGTTAGTAGTCAGTGGCTAGCAGTCAGCGACAAAGAAATATCTATACCGCCTTCCAAAGAACGGAACATCAAACCAGAAGTAGTAACAAGCAGTAACGAACAATACGGCTACAGCAATGCTGCGCCCCTAAACGATACCTATAGCCAAGATTTAGGTCAAAACTTTCCGATGACTGCCAACCAGGAGCTAGAATTTGATCCTCCAGTTGAGAACTTGGAAATAAATTTTGATAACCAACCAGAAAATCAAACCTTTCCGGCAATTTCTGCCAACAATGTCACGCCATTTACACCTCGGAGTTACAGCCCTCAAGAAAATGTCGCTACCCCGTCAGTGACAGGGAAGAGAAAGAAAAAAGCTGAACCTGTGGATTTATCAGATGTAATTGCTAAAACAGATGTCGAACTTCAGCGTTTAAACTGGACACCAGAACAGGGACGGGAGCATCTGATTAAAACCTACGGTAAACGGGGGCGTACTTTGTTAACTGAAGAAGAATTACACGGATTCCTCAAATACTTACAATCTCAGCCAGACCCAATAGCGGGATTTT
>CAXUOL010000111.1:0-13039 GCA_964252435.1 uncultured Nostoc sp. | reverse complement strand
AATAATTATGCGATCGCACTGGGTGGCTCTGAATTTAAAAATTCAGTATACACGATCGCGGGGGAAGACAAAATAATTAACCCTTATCTTTTATCCGATATAAACTACGATTAAAACTACTTTCCTTGATACATAACACTTTCACCAACATGCGATCGCGGAGGGTGCATGTTGGCAACGGAATAGAGACTATTGCGCTGCCGATAAATTTTGCTTGTCTTTGGTATCACATTTGATGCGTAATCCAAGCGATAACCATTTACAGGATGCTAACTTCCAATTATAGTTAGCCGTAACTTATTATAGGCACAATGCAACTATAACTTTGACTTGGTGTAAAGATAGTTTACAAAAGTTGCTCAGGCGGTTGCCTTAGTCTAGGGCAATAAAAAAGTTTAACAATTTTTGTTAAGTGCTTTACCCCGCTCCAAGCATCCGTCCAGAAATCGCTTGAAAGAGCCTCTACGCTGCACCCATGCTAGGTTATTACTATAGCGATCGCCACTGGCTCATGACGGTTACGCCATCGCTCTTAAGCTCTTCAAAGATTTCTGATCTTATTTCCCGGTAACTCTATTATTATCCAGTCAAAACAATTCAAAATTCAAAATTATCAATTTCATTATTAATACCCCACGCATAAATGCGTTCCATTGAATATCGATACTACGTGTTTGATTTTTTCCTAATTGAAATTAGGGACTTGTATCCCAAATGAATCAATTCAAAATTTCTTTCCTATTAATTTTGAATTTTGAATTTTGAATTTCATTAAGTGGTCATCAGTAATGGGGAGCATATTTTCCAATGTTGTAGAGTTTCTAGTTCTTGACTAATAAATTTCGTCTTCTTCATCTACCCAATCTTCATCCCAGAGAAGTTCATTGTAAACCTTAGTAGCTTGAGATATTTTTAGGTTGTGAGCTGCTGTCACACAACTTCTTGGTTGCCAGCCAATGAGGGCGTATCGAGCATGTAAATATCTGACAGCATTTTTGCAGTCATTAATTACTGGAATATCTTCAAAGATGTATTTTCGCAATTGGACTCCTAAACGAATTGCCTCCATTTCATGATTGTGAAAGTAGGGTTCTTCAACATCAGGTGTAGAAATCAGTAATCCTCTTACCCAGGCATGATTTTTATAGATAGCCTTCGCTACAACTAAATTGACTTGTTTTGGTGTCCAGTTGCTCCGAAGTAAAAAGTTATCTATTAGACATCTCCAAAATAGTATCATTCTGTGATAAAAGAACATTAGAGAAGTTTTTTGACACATAAATATGAGTGATATACTGAAGCATATTGAAGAAAATCCTAAAGAAACACGGAGGTTAATTGGTCTGGAGTATGAACAGTTACAACAATTAATCGTTTAATTGAACAAGTAAAAAAAAACGAATCTGACTTGATGGTAGTTCAAGAAATACTCACAGAGTATGAATTAATCGTAGATAGCTATGAACAAGTCAGGGAAAGACCTGGAGACAATGAGGAACAAGAAAAATATTTTTCAGGTAAGAAAAGTAATCATACATTTAAAAGCCAAATAATCATCATGCCAGATGGTAAAGATATCGTTGATGTTGTGGCAGGAGAACCAGGTCCAAAAAGCGATATAACAATGTTTAGAGAAAATCGTGATAATTTTGACCCAAAACAAAGTTTTAAGAGAAATTTAGGTTATATAGGAGAAGATTTAATTGATACTCCAATTAAAAAACCCAGAAATAAAGAGTTAACAACTGATCAGAAAAAATCAAACAAGGCATTTTCCTCTAAACGAGTATTTGTCGAACATCGAATCAGTTCAGTAAAAATATTTCGAGTTGTTCAAGACAGATTTAGGTTAAATCCAAAAAAGTATGAACAAGTTATTTTGACAATTTGTGGATTAGTCAGATTACGAATTAGAGCGCTAATATTACCATTAAAAATATCTGCTATTTCATTAGGTTAAAATTAACGCATATAACTAGATACTTTTGCCTAATTATCAACAGTAAATATCTCAAAACCTTATTTTTTCGTACAGACTACCTAATTTAGGATGATTGCATTTACGGACTATAGCCTAGCCACATAAAGGCTTTGAACGTTTTCGGAGATGTCTATTGCTGATTCATCATCTAAATCTATATCGACGTTAGATTCTGAAAGCATTTCCGAGATATCTGTATTTTCTAAGAACAGTTCGTACCACTCTTGAAAAGTTTCGGGACTAAACAGTTTTCTGGCTTCTTCAAAGGAAATTTTCTCCCATCCAGCATCTGTAACTATTTCGTTACCAGTAGGAGCAATGAACAAATTTTCTTGTTCTTCTACCATCCAAAAGAAGGGTATATTGTGATTTTTTCTCTTTCGTTTACCCATTGAACTGCTATAGAGGATCATTCTTATTATCTTGTCTTCTATCCTACCTGAAAAAGCGAATGTCTCTACTCCATAAAAAGTAATGCTAAGAGAAAATATTAAAAAAATAATTTGATTGCGATGAAATCTAGTTAAGATAAATTAGCTAAAGTAAAAACATCTGCTTAGAGTCTTTATGTTTGATTTTCATCGTTTACGATTACCATCAAAATATTTTAATATTCTGATTACAGTACTAACTTTTGTTTTATTTTGTTGGTTCACTCCTGTAGTTGCTCAAGCATTAACTAAAGCTCCAGTTGTTTTGGATGGACAACAGCTTTTTCAGATCAGCGATTCTGGTCAGTATAGCGCTCAAGAACGGACAAATTTAATCAACTCACAACTAAAAAATGTAATTTCCGCTTCTGAGTCTATTCAAGTTAAAATTGAAAAACGCAACCAGCTACCTACAATTTTATTAAATGACCGCTATCTGTTAACAGTTACACAACAAGATACTTTACCAGGTAGTACACTCGATGAGCAGGCTAACATTTGGGCGCAGCAAATTGAAGGAGCGTTACAGGAAGCTCATTTAGAGAGAACTAGAACCTATCTTCAACGAACAACTTTTATTGCAGCAGCAATTTTACTCATAACTGTAGGATTTAGTTGGCTATTGGGATGGATTAAGGATCAATTTATCCGAGTAGCTTCACTTCGCTTAACAACTAGCAATGCCATACCTAATTCGGAAACACTTAAAGTATTAGAATTATTTTTCAAATTAGTGTTGGCAAGTATGCGTATCGGACTTTGGATGAGTGCGATTCTTTATATCACTAATCTCTTTCCTTTCACTCGTCAATGGAGTTACCAAATTTCAAATATCCTGATTACCAGTTTCACCTCACCGATTCTGACGTTGGGAAAAAATCCTTATTCTCTTACTGAATTAATAGTTTTGGTTGGTTTGTTGTTTGGCTTAGTTATCTTTGCTGGAACTTTAACCAATTTCTTACGTTCTCGGATTCTCTCTTTTACTGTCATCAATCGTGGCGCTCAAGAAGCGATTATAATACTTTTAAAATATGGTCTAATTTTTATTGGCACACTAGTACTGCTACAAATCTGGGGGCTTGACATTAGCTCTTTGACAATTTTAGCAAGTGCTTTAAGCGTTGGAATTGGCTTTGGTTTACAGGATATTGCTAAGAATTTTGGCAGTGGTTTAGTACTAGTATTTGAGCGTCCGATTCAGGTTGGAGATTTTGTGGAAGTTGGGGAATATACAGGTATTGTCGAGCGAATCGGTGCCAGAAGTACCGAGATTCGTACTCTTGACCACGTTTCAATCATTGTACCCAACTCTCGCTTCTTGGAAAAAGAAGTAATCAACTGGAGCCATCGCAATCCGATTTCTCGTCTTCATCTCCCCGTTGGCGTTGCCTATAGCTCAGATCCCAAAGTAGTGCAATCTGCTCTGTTAGAAGCTGCTTCTAAGCATCCCAATGTATTGCAGACTCCTTTGCCTCTAGTACTGTTTAAAGAGTTTGGTAACAACACTTTAAATTTTGAGTTATTAGTCTGGACTACGGAACCTAATAAACAATTTTTGCTCAAAAGTGATTTATACTACATTATTTACGAAGTATTAAAGCAACGAGAAATTGAAATTCCTTTTGATCAGTTAGATTTACATCTGCGTTCTGGTAAGTTGGAATTTACGCCAGAAATGCAGTTAGCTTTAATACCGATGGTTAAAGGGTTATCAAATCAGGATTCATGCATAGATTCAACCAATGCGATTGAAAGGGGCACAGAGGGTATAGATGCATGAACGCTCCGTAATCATGGGGTCTACCCACAGAAATCATCCACCCGAATATCCCGCCAGACATCAGACACTTGCCAGCCAGAGTTGCCCACAGACTGTACTGGAGGATTGTCAAGGTGCGGAATATAGTCAGGAACTCTAGGCTCAGGAGTGATTACTGGTTTCTCCTCAACCTCAGCCACAGGGGCAGTAGAATTGTCAGTATTAGCTTGAAGAAGTTGGTCTTCAGCCTCCTCGATTAACTTCATTTGTCTCAGGGTAAGCTTGTCGGATTTTTTGATGATCTTCTTAGTATCTGTATCATTAGAAGTATTCATTGGCTGTTCCCTCGAAGGCATTGGCTTAAAATTTGTCTGAGTAAAGTTGAGAGAAGATGAGTATTAATAATTGCACGGAATTAACAAGATACACCAAATCAATGGAAAATACGAGTCCCTTGTCGAGGAATTTATTAATTGGATATAAATCTCTTTTTCGGGCAGATGCCCCAGCATAGTCTGTTGCACAGATGCAACTATTAAGCGTAAGCGTAGCTCGCCGCAGGCATCGCTCCTTAATCATGAGTGTAACTCAAGACTGTTTTGCGATTTTGACTCCTAATAAGCAGATAATGGATGATTGAGAGTTCTCGCTGTGGAGGAACAGCGTTGAGAAACTTATCAGCTGAAAAAGGCACAATCTTAGTAGTTGATGACGAAGCCAGCATCCGTCGAATTTTACAGACGCGGTTAGAAATGATTGGCTACAGCGTAGTTACAGCTAGTGATGGTGAAGAAGCTTTGTCAGCTTTTCGCTTGTTGACCCCTGATTTAATAGTTCTGGATGTAATGATGCCAAAGCTGGATGGCTACGGTGTCTGTCAAGAATTACGGAAACAATCAGACGTACCAATTATTATGCTAACAGCCTTGGCAGATGTAGCAGACCGAATCACTGGGCTGGAACTCGGTGCTGATGACTACATGACGAAACCTTTCTCACCCAAAGAACTAGAAGCTCGAATTGCCTGTGTATTAAAACGGCGCTCCCACAAAACCAGTATCAATACTATTCCTAACTCTCTTATAATTCATGCAGGCGACCTGAAAATCGATACAAGTAAGCGGCAAGTCTATAAAAATGAGCAACGCATTCGATTGACAGGTGTGGAGTTTAGCTTATTAGAGTTGTTAGTTAATCATTCGGGAAAGATTTTTTCAAGAGTTGAAATATTACAGCAATTGTGGGGTTTTGTACCAGAACTTCATGCAGATACCCGTGTGGTAGATGTGCATATCTCACGATTGCGGACAAAGGTAGAATCCGACCCCAACGACCCAGAATTCATTATTACAGCAAGAGGTAGCGGTTATTTTTTCCCACGAATTATTGATTCAGAAGACGATTGAAGAAGAAATTATCAGTCAAAATGTTGAAAATTTTAGAAACAACACCAAATCGACTTGTCATCAAGTCAGAAAGAAGAAATTATGATATCAAGATGATAGCCCTTTTTATTTATGTTGCTATTTACTTTTTATTGCTCTCTACATTCAAAAAATGGACAATATTTGGTCTGAGTCAGAAAGCGGTGGAATCAATATATCAGCTCGTAGCTTATCCTCCGCTTTATTATTTTAGTTCCATAGCACTAATTATCTGTGTGTGCTTTCTATTCGCTATGACGATTGTAGACTTTCATCTCCCAGTTAGAACTATTATCTTTGATGGCAATAGTAATCTTCTAACAATCAAGTATACCTATCTGTTCTGGCATTATAAGAAAGACTATTTTCTCAATGAAATAGAATCAATTCAGTGGTTTCCAGAGACAATTTACGCAGGTTCATCGGGCATATTACCCGTTCAAGTTTTAAAACTCATTCGTAGGAAACCCTATGGCAAGACGGATCTAATACGGCTCTACAAGACTGTACATCCTGAACTCCAAGAAATAAGTACTATAGTCGATGTTATTCATCGATTCCTTCTGGGTCTTAGACAAAGCAACAAGAAATAATGCAACGCGCGATCGGGTCAAGCAGTTCAGGGATGGTAAGCGTGTTTGGTAGGTGCAGAAGGCAAGGGAACAGTTACAAAAAAGCAGGCTGATTTCAACTGTATTGGTTTATCGTCCAGAGGCACAAGAAATTAGTACAATTTTTGGATACTGGAGTTTTCATCGGGAAAAAGATTTGAGCCAAAGTCTATCTATAGCACCAAGCCGAAAACTGAAGATTACGATCCTAACAGTAGGTTCAAGGGGAGATTTGCAACCATACTGTGCTTTGGCTATTGGCTTGAAGCGTGCGGGGCATGAAGTAACCGTAGCAACACACGAAAACTTTGCATCTTTTGTGAGGCAGTTTGATTTAAAGTTTGCGGCGATCGCTGGCAATATGGAAGAGTTTCTGCAATCTAAGCAAGGGCAGCGATTGATTGCGGGAGAAAAGTTGAAAAAAGAAGAAGCAGATAAGCTTTTGCTTCAACAATTGCAGTCGGCTTGGGTAGCGTGTCAGGGGGCTGAAGTAATCATCTACACGCCGCTAGCCAATTGGGGATATCACATTGCAGAGAAATTAGGCGTACCTTGTTTTTTTGCATCAGTCCTGCCGTTGACTCCCACAGGAATGTTTGGGTTTTTGAAATTTGCTCAAACAGCTAAAAATCCGCTAAAGAAAGCGATCAACTATGCCACCTACTTGCTGGTAGAGTTCTTGCACTGGCAAAGATATCGTCAACTGCTCAATAATTTCAGAACAGAAACTTTGAAATTGCCGCCTTTACCATATTTGGGCAGACGCTTCAGACAGAAGACTCCAGCAAATGTATCACGAATCCCTGTGTTGTACGGGTTTAGTTCGCACGTCATCCCAAGACCCCGTGACTGGCCTGCATGGGTGTATGTAACTGGTTTTTGGTTTATTGACCAAGCCTCCGAATACGAGCCACCCCTGGAACTAGAGGATTTTCTTGGACGAAAGCAATTACCTTTGTGTTTTGGATTTGGGAGCATGACGATGCCCAATCCAGAATATCTCACACATTACATCGTGGAAGCCTTAAAGAAAACCCATCAAGGCGGGATTATATTGTCAGGCTGGGGGAACGTTGGAAGAACAGTGAATATAAAAGATTCGCTACGAGTCTTTGTGATCGAGGAAGTTCCTCATGATTGGTTATTTCCTCAAGTGCCAGCAGTAGTGCATCACGGAGGAGCTAGTACAACGGCAGCAGTGTTACGTGCGGGGATACCATCAGTTACCGTACCTTTTTTTGCAGATCAGCCAGTTTGGGGTGAAAAGCTAACTCGGTTGAGAGTCAGTCCACAACCGATACCGTACAAGAAAGTGTCAGATAAAACTTTAGCAGCAGCGATTGAAATCGTACTGGGCGATGAGGTGATGCGGAAGAAAGCACAAGAGTTGGGTGAGAGAATCAGGAGTGAAGATGGTGTGACGAATGCTGTTGAAGTATTTCATCGCCATCTAGGTTTGATTGGGTGAGAAATTGCAGACAATTGAAGAAGAAGTCAGAAGTCAGAAGACAGAATTCAGAATCACAATCGGTTGGGGATTTAAACCCCAAGCAATTGTAGACATCATATAGACAGTGGGAATTTGAACCCTTTTACTGATTGCTTTTTTGTTCAGTAGTCATTCTGAATTCTGACTCCTGACTCCTGAGTTCTTTTATTTAAATACATCATCACCCCACAACAGCAGTAAATATCCCAATGTGGAGGGGAATTAATGGAAAAGAAAAGTTGGCGATCACTACAATTAATATTTGCAGCATTTATACAGAGGTGTAAACGCTTACTATTGTATAAAATAAATTTTAGTGAAAGGGTAGCAAATGTAACTTTATATACTCTGGTGAGACGAATAACTCAGTAGAGTATTTTCGTAAGAATCACTGCCTTTGAAAAATCGTCTTGTCTTGTTATAACCCAAAAAAACCTCGCTCTAACAACCATAAATTGAAAACTGTGGCTGCCCTATCAAGAAATGTAATCGCACTTTTTGAAACATCTATAAGTTGTGTTTCTCTCAATTGTAATCGTTGCCATTAGGAGCAGACAGTTGAATCATCTCAGTAAAACGTGAATACTTAACCGCATCGGTAGGGGGATAATCTGCCGACACTGCAATTAACCCAATTTTTATATCCTCGAAATAAATCACACCCCCAATGCGCCCTTCAAGAAAGAAAGCTCCATGAAATAAATGATATGGAGCGATGTAGATTAGCAAAAAGTCACTAATCTTTATTGCCCTATCAAACATCTGCTGACAAGTTTTTTGGAGGACAGCATCTAGATATTCATTATAGGCAGGCTCACCCAGGTCAGTGAATTCTGGCAGATCCGCAAAATGATCCATATAAAATAGCCAGATATTGGACAAGTCTGCGTCATTCGTCAGTTTTTGCTTAAGTGACTGCAATCGATCGATATTCATATTGTAGATATTGAGAAGATGGGGTAAACAGACAGTACTGTTAAAAAGTTAACAATTATTTTTGCATTAATGGGGGGATAAAGAATTGCTACTTGGTCAGCATTAATGGCAAGAGACAATGGTTTTTAGTCAAGGTGAATTGCTTGAAATTGTACAGCGATTTTTTAATTTGTTGCTCCACTAACTATGTGTAGGTGAATTAATGGAAAGAAAAGTTGGCGATCGCTACAATCAATATTTCCAGTACTTATACAGAGGCTTGAATATCTAGTATTATACAAAATAAATTTTAGTGAGAGGCAATAAATGTAACTTTATATACTCTATTGAGATGAATAAGCCAGTAGAGTATTTTTTTGAGAGTCACTGCCCTTGAGAAATCGTCTTATCTTGTTGCAACCCAACAAAACCTAGTTCTAACAACCATGAATTGAAAACTGCGGCTGCCCTATCAAGAAAGGTTAACAGCATCAGCGATCGCAGAACTTGAATCTTTAAAACTCAATGAAATATCTAACTTTTGCTACTCTTTTTTTCATTAGTAAGAGTGTAGAATATGTATAAAATTTAGCATTTATCTAATGAGATTGCTTAATTTATCTGATGCTATTGATCGTTTTCCTCGGACAATTAGTCCTGATAGTACTGTAATTGAAGCTATTGGATTAATGAGTCAGAAACGGAGTATAAAAGATGATCTGACTAGCTTAAATTTTTCATTTGACTCAAGGATCAGAAGCCAGCAAGGAGCTAGCTGCATCTTAGTTATGGAGGGAACGCAGCTATTAGGAATATTCACTTATGAAGATGTAGTTAGACTTGTTGCCTCCGGGATGGACTTATCCAGAGCGAAAATGTCTCAGGTGATGACGCAGCAATTTGTTACGCTCACACAATCAAATTCTCAAGATATTTTCACAGCCTTGTCGTTATTGTATCAGCATCAAATTCGCCATTTGCCTATTTTAGATAATGTTGGGCAATTGCTAGGAATCGTCACTGAGACTAGCTTGCTTGAGCTGTTGTCACCGGGGGAAGAAAAATTTACTGACCAAGAGGAAGTTAACGAGGAATTTCAGAAAACCCTTGAAGAATTTCAAGTTGTGTCCGAGGAACTGCGCCAACAAAATGAACAACTGATTACTGCCCGTGACACGTCAGAATTGCAGCAGCAACGTTACCAAGATTTGTTTGATTTTGCTCCAGATGGTTATTTAGTAACTAATAGTGTCGGGATAATTCAAGAGGCTAACAATGCAGCAGCAACTTTGCTCTGTGTAAGCCAAAAAACTCTGGTAGGGAAACCATTAATAGTGTTTATAGCTCAACAAGACCGCCAGATATTTAGAGCTAAGATTTCTAATTTCCAGCCGCTACAAGACTGGGAAATTTATCTATATCCACGAGGTGGTACACCTTTCCCTGCTAGCATTAGAGCATCTATTGTGTACAACTCATCCCATCAGCAGGTAGGCTGGCGTTGGCTGCTGTGCAATATCAGTGAACGCAAACAAGCCCAAGAATTGTTGCACCGAGCAAAAGATGAGTTAGAAAAACGTGTGACGCAACGGACAGAGGAACTGGTAAAAGCAAATGAAGAATTGCAGACTGAAATTACAGAGCGTAAACGAGCCGAGTTACAACTGCTGCACCTTGCGTTTCACGATGCACTGACGGGTCTGCCAAACCGTAGTGCATTTATAAAGCGCCTTGAACATGCGATCAATTATTCCAAACGGCATGAAGATTATTTATTTGCTGTCCTGTTTCTAGACCTAGATGGCTTTAAGTCTATCAACGACAGCCTTGGGCACAGATTTGGCGATCAATTATTACTTGTCATTGCTCAAAGGCTCCAAGAATGCTTGCGCTCTATAGATGTAGGTGCAAGGCTGGGAGGAGATGAGTTTATAATCCTGCTAGAAGGGATTAAAGATATTAACGATGCGATCAACGCTACTGAGCGAATCCAACATCAACTGGCACTGACTGTGGAGCTAGATGGGCAAGAAGTCTTTACTACAGCCAGTATTGGCATTGTCCTAAGCAGTACAAATTATAACCAACCAGAAGAATTTTTGCGTGATGCTGACATTGCCATGTACCGAGCTAAGGCACAAGGCAAAGCGTGTTATGAGATTTTTAACACTGATATGCACATTCAAGCAGTCTCACAATTGCAGTTGGAGAATGCTCTGCGTCGAGCCATTGAGCGTTTTGAGTTTCGGATTTATTATCAACCGATAGTGTTACTAAAAACTGGGAAGATAATTGGTTTTGAAGCCCTTGTGCGCTGGCTACATCCAAAACTTGGCATTGTTTTGCCAGAGTATTTCATGTCAACTGCCCAATCAACTGGGTTAATCAGCCCAATTGATGAGTGGGTGTTGGATGAGGCATGTCGTCAGACACAGCAGTGGCAAGAGCGATTTTCCCAGTGGTCAAATTTGGAGCAGCGCCCCTTGACTATTAGCGTCAATCTTTGTAGTACTAGGTTTAGTCAACAAAATTTGCTGCCGCAGATTAATCAAGTTCTACAGAAGACTGGACTAGATGCACAAAGTTTGACGCTGGAGATTACAGAAACCGTAATTATGGAAAACAGTGACAAAGCGATCAGCAAGCTAAAACAACTGAG
The DNA here is from genome assembly GCA_964252435.1 of uncultured Nostoc sp. Lineage (GTDB taxonomy): Bacteria > Cyanobacteriota > Cyanobacteriia > Cyanobacteriales > Nostocaceae > Nostoc. The sequence goes on along the minus strand of CAXUOL010000111.1, from coordinate 1,767 downwards.
AAAATTAGGAATTAAGTTAGCAATTGACGACTTTGGTACAGGCTATTCCTCATTAGGTCGTCTCCACTACTTTCCAATTAATCAGTTGAAGATAGACCGCTCCTTTGTCAGTGGCAGCAGCGTTGCTCAAGGAAATTTAGATATTGTTGAAACAATGGTAATCCTGTCCAAAAAACTAGGTGTAGATGTAATCGCCGAAGGGGTAGAAACGGCAGAACAGCTAGCGCTCCTAAAAGCGATGAAATGTGAATATGGGCAGGGAAATTTTTTCTCTAGACCATTGGATAATCAGGCGGCGGCAGCATTAATTATTGCAAATCCTCAGTGGTGAGTGTTTTTAAAATACGCTTCCCCCCGTTATTTTCAAAAGCTGGCTACCATATTTAGATAAAACTTACGCTAGCAACTAACACCACATCTAGACGAAAAAAGTTATTTGTTTAACTATAAATAGAGAAACAACTTTATCTTCCCTATTTCAAGATGGTAGTTAAAAGAGGGCGCATTCAAAACAACCCGATTTTACAAATTCTGACTATTTTGTTAATTACGGCAAACGAAGAGGCGTTTTTTAGAAAAGAGCCTGATGTCAAGGTGGCTGGAGTTATCCGAAAGCCCGTTGAACCGGATGCATTAATAAAATATGTCCAAGCAGCTCTAGCTCTACAGCTTGGGCATCATTGATGACCAGAATCTCTTGATAAAGTGCTGAATATCGGGTCATCGGATACTATTGGCGAAAGTGTTACAAACGCATAAACAAAAGTTTTGCAACTAAACGACGCAATAACAGATTGGAGGTTTGAGCTTAAGTAATACTTGTATTTACAAATATGTAGTAGATTCGCTAACAATGTCGTCATGGTATCGAAACGACTTTTTGTACGTATAAAACTCTAGTTCCCAGTAGTCTTTCACTACCCCAGATTGCTGTTGCCGGGAGACGAGATTGTAGACTTGTACTGGAGTGGCAATTACCACATCTGCGATCGCCGTTCGCTTAGATAGCAATTAGTGTTGCTTTCGCGAGCGCATAGAAATATGAAAATTGGCTGTTGCTCCCGCATGAGTATAGGTTAGATAGCAACTTGAGATAAGCTAATGTTGTCCTTAAGCATGTCTATCTCTCCAGTCGAAAGTACTTTATCTTTCATTTGTTGTAGCTCATGTAGGGCAGTGTTAGCATCGGCAGCACCAAATTTGAAGTACTCAGTTAAACTACCAATGCGATAATTGTAATTATGATAGCGGTGTTTAAAATATAATTCTACATTACCCCTGTGTGGCCAAGTTCCAAGTATTTGAATAGCAACAGTTTTAGACTGGGGCAGTAAATCTGCTTTTATTTCTGCCAATCGCTGTTGGATAGGTCTAGTAGTAACTCTTATCTTGTACAAAGTGCCAATACACGTTTTTCTTGAACATTCCAGCTTTGAGAAGGCTTGGATTGACTAAACCAAGGCTGATAGGATAATTGATTGAGCCGTATTCTTTCCAAAGCAGTTTTAACTGTGCTAAATCTTTACGCGATAGGTAAATATTAAAATTATCATACAGTGGTAAAATCGGGAAATCACGTTTACTTACGAGCAGGCAGGTGGCTGACGAATGTGCAAAGTGATGCTGCTTGACCTTACCTTTCTTAGCAGTTAGCCCACTGTAACAGTAAGGGCATAAAAGCTCAGTCTTACCACTACCAACATGAGGAATTATTGGTTTGTTGCAAAGACTCGGAATTTTTTGACAACGAAGTGGGTTGTTGTGGGG
>CAXUOL010000110.1:0-13124 GCA_964252435.1 uncultured Nostoc sp. | reverse complement strand
CCTTTTATTCATGCTCATTTATTGAGATCAACTTAGGTGACTCAGCACGATTAATACTCTGGCTCAAGGGAATGGCACGATACCATCACTTGCATCACAATTGCAAATCAAATACTAAAAAAAAGCTGAATTTTCTCTAAAGTATGATTGAACTTAACAAATTTTAATAAATATGGTTTCGGCATCGTATCACAATATGTAAAAGCAAACGATGCAAAAACTTAAAATCATCATGACTAATAAGGCTTAAAAGTCTCTATGTCCCCTACTTTGTCACCATGATGTAAAGTTTTTTAACATCTGCTGAATATCCTTCTCATAAAATTTAGTTGTTAAGTGGGAGATAGTTTGAATGGCTTTTGGACCAGCATCACGATTAGGGGTGGCTCTGTTTGAAGACACCGATCCGATTGATCTGTGGCCAAATCGCTCCAATGAGGATGTTGAAACCGTAATTAGAACTGTCTACAAGCAAGTTCTAGGCAACGCTTATGTAATGGAGAGTGAGCGGCTTCCTATTCCGGAATCTCAACTCAAACGGGGTGAAATTAGTGTTCGCGAGTTTGTGCGTCAAGTCGGGAAGTCGGAACTTTACCGATCGCGGTTTTTTGATAGCGCCCCCCGCTATCGAGCGATTGAATTAAATTTCAGACATTTCCTTGGTCGTGCGCCATTGGATCTAGAAGAAACGCGTGCACATAGCACTATTCTGGATACAATGGGCTTTGAGGGTGAGATTGATTCTTATCTAGATAGCGACGAATACCAAGAAACTTTTGGGGAAAACATTGTGCCTTATATTCGAGGTTACAAAACCGAAGCTATCCAAGGTTTGGTTCAGTTTACCCACTTATTCCAACTGGTACGTGGTTCCTCTAGCAGCAGCCTGAAAGGTGACTTAGCTGGCAAACAACCAAGATTGAACAGTTTGTTAATTCAAAGCACGCCTACCCCTGTAGTTTCACCAGCCAGCAAAGGCGCTACATTCCGTAACCCAACATCATCTACTCCGAGGACTCGTCAAGGTGTGGGATCTGGTGATGACGGTAAAGTTTATCGGGTTGAAGTCACTGGCTACAAGGCAAATGTGGTAAATAGCATTTCCAAGTTTCGCCGCAGTAACCAGGTCTTTTTCGTGCCTTACAATCAGCTTTCACAAGAGTATCAGCGGATTCACAAGCAGGGCGGTGTGATTGCCAGTATTACTCCTGTCAACTAGAGAATCTATCTACAAACTAAGCTTGGGAAAAAGGTAAATGGGAAGCATAGTTATAAATTCCCCGAAGGTGGAGCTATGGCAGACTAGCTCTAATGAAGAAGTGGAAGCGGTGATTCGAGCCGTTTATAAGCAGGTTTTGGGTAACGCTCACTTGTTGGAAAGTGAGCGACTCGTGAGTGGTGAATCGCAACTGCGCGATCGCAAAATTAGCGTCCGCGACTTTGTGCGAATCGTTGCTAAATCTGAGATTTACCGTGCCCGGTTTTTTGAAACCACTGCTCCCTATCGGTTCATTGAACTAAACTTTAAACATCTGCTAGGTCGCGCTCCTCTAGATCAAACAGAGGTTTCTGAACATATCCGTCGTACTGTTGAAAGCGGCTATGATGCCGATATCGACTCTTACATTGATAGCGCTGAGTACCAAGCTACCTTTGGCGAAAACACTGTACCCTACTATCAGGGAAACAGTAGCCAGGTAGGGCAGAAGCAGGTCGGCTATAACCGGATTTTTGGTCTTGTTCGTGGTGTAGCCGAAACCTCAAGTGCCGTTAAGTCCTCTCAGTTGGTGTATGCAATAGCAACCAATAGCCCTACCAAGATTATCTCACCTTCTACGGTTGGTAGTACCGAAAAGAGGTTTAAAATCCTCGTTACGGGTGGAAGTGGAAAATTTGACAATCCTCGCCGTCGCGCTACAACCGAGTACATCGTTCCTGCTAACAAGATAACACCGCAAATTCAGCGGATTAATCGCACTAATGGGAAGATTGTGAGCATCACAGAGATTGTTTAAAAAATAGAAGTTGGGGATTAGAGATTAGAGATTGGGAAAGAATTTCCGCCGTACTCAGTCTCCAGTCTTTAATCCCCAATGTTGATCGTTCATCGAAAGTTAGCCTGGAGTTTGACCAATTCCGCCGTCAGTTGTGATATACGAAGACATTTAATACACTTTCACAAACTAAAGTTTTACAAAAGCTAGTCAGTAGCAAAAATAACTGACAACTGATGGGAAATTCTACTTCTACAAGGGGTAGGATGCTCGGAAATTTAATTTAATTAGCGTTTTTTAGGAGATACTTCAATGTCACTTTGGGCTATTGATTCACCTACTGTTGAACTGCGTCCGAACACCAGCGAAAGTGAATTACAAACACTGATTCGGGCAGTTTACAAACAGGTTTTAGGTAATGCTTACTTGTTAGAAAGTGAGCGATTAGCCACTGCTGAATCGCAATTGCGCGATCGCAAAATCAGCATCCGCGAATTCGTCAACACCGTTGCGAAATCAGAGATTTATCAATCCCTGTTTTTCAACTCTTCTTCCCAGTATCGGTTCATTGAACTGAACTTCAAACACCTACTAGGGCGTCCTCCTGCCGATCAAGCAGAAATTTCCGAACACGTCCGCATCTACAACGAAGAGGGCTATGATGCTGAGATCGACTCCTATATCGATAGCAACGAATATCAGCAGAATTTTGGCGAAAATATTGTTCCTTATGTTCGCAGCACAAGCTCCCAAATAGGAATTAAAAATGTTACCTTTAACCGCACCTTTAGCTTAGTCAGAGGATTCGCTAGCAGTGATAGCGATCGCAAAGCCAAACTGATCGGTGATATCGGTTCCAATTTACCCACATCCATCAAGGCTCCCGCCGCTGGTTCTAGTGTCAGCAGCACCGACAAACGCTTTTTGATTAAAGCTGTCAAAGGTGCAAGTAATCTCCGTACTCGTCTGGGCAACCTGGAATATGTAGTTAACTACAACCAACTGTCTGGACAAGTGCAAAACATTCATCGGACAGGCGGCAAAATTATCAGTATCACTGAAGTTGCTTAGATTTGTCTAAATAGGAGGCTGAGGACTGAGGAAAAGGGGACAAGGGGACAAGGAGACAAGGAGACAAAAGAAAACTCCTAACTTCTAACTCTTGTACAGACGCGATTAACGTTAATCGCGTCTGTACTCTTAACTCCTAACTCCTAACTCCTAACTCAGCACTCAGCACTCAGCACTCAGCACTCCCAAATGCTGTTGTGGTGAAGGAAGCTAACATATAGACTAGGAGAATAACTTTCTTTTTTGCCAAGATATCTCTTGGATTTTAAGCTACTTTTTTAAAATCACTTTTCTAATGGAAATTACTGAATTTTTTGAACTTTCAATTGGACGATGGCGATCGCAGCGAAGCGCTCATCATTTAGCATTCGCCCATTTTGAAGAAGTATTGTCTAACATTGACATTCAGTCTCTATCCACCAACGATCCAGCAGTGGTAGCAATCTGTCAATTGCATAACACTGAACCCGCCAGTATTACTCACCCCTTTCGGATGACTTGGGAAGGTGAGTCAGACTGGGACGATAAACCAATCTCTGGCAATACTGTACTAGTACCAATTCCCGATGTCGAAAATCCTTCTAGAGGAAAACTCCTGCGGGACAAAGGGTACGCTGAAGCAATTCCAGCAGTGGCTAAATATCATCTGAGTGACGATGGTATTTTTACCCTGCTAACAGAGTATGAACTCGCTGCTGCTGAGGAGCGAATTTGGTTTGCTAACCCAAATCTCCGATTTCGGGTAGCGATGATTAAAACCAGTGATGGTAAAGGTGTGACAACAGCTTCTTTTTCTTCAGAGATTCGCTCTTTGTCAAGTTCAACCAATTAGCAAATATCAGGTTAAAACATAAAAGGATACAAGCTCCTAAATTTACTTATGGGGATTGTTAATTTTGAATTTTGAATTCGGAGCGAAGCGACGTGACGATAGCGCCCAGTGAATCTAGCACCAACGCTAGCGATTTGCTCACCTTAGCCTATTGGATGGCAGGAGATTTTAGCAACTACAAGCAATCTTTTGCAAATCCACAACTTTATGCCCACATTCACATTTATTTTCGTCCTTTACCGATTGAATTTTTTTCTGGCATCGGTTTCTATTCCGAACAAGCTTATGACCACGATTTATGGACACCCTATCGTCAAGGAGTACATCGACTAGTCGATTGGGGCGATCGCATTTATATCGAAAATTACAGCTTGAAAGACCAGATGCTTTATGCAGGTGCAGCTCGTGAATTAGATATCCTCAAAACCATCACCCCAGAAAGCATCGAACGGCGTTATCACTGTTCAATGGTTTTCCAACGAGAAGGTGAAATGTTTCGAGGTAGTGTAGAACCAGGCAATCAATGTCTGATTAAACGCAATGGATGCCAGACATATCTTGTCAGCGAAGTAGAAATAACCGAGCGTACTTGGATAAGTCTAGATAAAGGTATGAACATTGCAACCCACGAGCAAATATGGGGATCTACTGCTGGCCCATTACAATTTGAAAAACGGGAAAGTTTTGCTGATGAATTACGTGCGGTGAGCGCCTGAAATGTTGATTCAGCTTGAATCTATTAAAACCAAAATGTTGCCTCCACTGGCTGAAAAAAAGATGCGCTGCTGGATTCGCAGCCGCCACTTGATTTGTTCGGGTAACTTTTTTATATTCGAGACATTAGAATACACAACGATTGAGAGATTCTCTGAATGCGTTGCTTCTTTAGGAGGAACAGTAATATGCGTTGACCCGGTTAATAAAATTTGGATGGGCGATCATCGCCAAGTTATTTTATATCAGGCAAAAGCTAGTTTACATACACCTCATCATAATTTGAAACAATACTGGATAAAATACGGTGGTTTCTACACTAGATTTGATGAGCGTGCTTGAGAGTTACTATCCTGTAGAAATTTTTCTGACAGGCATCTACACTTCAATTCAAAATTAAGTTTTGAATTTTAAATACTCCCCAAGGGGGTTGACGGCTAATTGTTAATGTCTAATTGCTAATTTCCACTCGTGATTAGCTGTTAGTTATTAATAGTTAGCCGTCTAAGTTTGTTAGAAAATGTAACTAAAAAATTCACCAAAAGTTGATAAGTTAATATCAATAACCAGTAATTAGTAAATCTTAAGTAGGGTATGTTATGGCTTTACTATTTAGTATTGCCATCCTACTACAGAAATTTTATTTTTACTTGACAAATTAGTCACTCTTACCCACACTAACCCAACTATGCAGATTTTCTTAGACGAAGAAACCAGACGACGCCAATATCAAGCATTTCCCCAAACAGAACCCATCGAACTGTGGACTACTGCTTCAGTTGATGACATTGAAATTGTAATTCGGGCAGTTTATCGGCAAGTGTTGGGTAATGCCTACATCATGGAAAGTGAGCGGCTGATCGTTCCAGAATCCCAACTCAAGCAAGGTATAATCGATGTCCGTGAGTTTGTGCGTCAAGTTGCCAAATCAGAGTTGTATCGCTCTAGGTTTTTTGATAACGTTTACCGCTACCGGGCAATTGAACTGAACTTTAAGCACCTGCTGGGTCGCGCTCCTGATGACTACTCCGAGACGAAACATCACAGCAACATTCTAGATGAAGAGGGCTTTGAGGCGGATATTGATTCTTTTCTTGATAGCGACGAGTATTTAGATGCCTTTGGCGAGAACATAGTCCCATATTATCGAGGTTATAAAACTCAAAAGGGCAAAAAGATATTGGAATTTACCAATATGTTACAATTGGTACGGAGCAACTCTAGCAGTGATAAGAACTTAGCAACAAATAATGAACCTCAACTGGTGCGATCGCTAATTACCAACGCTCCTTATGGTAGACAGAAACTCACCGATATTAGTGCTTTACTTGCTGAAGTATTCAAGGCAAAGCCAGAAACTGCTGCTCCAGTTAATACCTTTATTGCAGCTTCCACAGCAGCCGAGCAAAGCTTGCGGCAAAAGATTCAAGAGCAAGAAAGCCAGATTGCAACTTTGCAACAACAATTAGCAGACTTACGACCCTTTGCCAGCATCGGGACAACAAAATTTAGTAGTAATTGGCAGTCTTCTAGTTTGCCCACCAGCACAGGTAAATATACATCTTTGCAACAGCAAGCTGACGCCCAAGAAAAACAGATTGCAGCTTTGCAAGAGCAAGTTGCTGATGCCCGTCGATCTGCCACAATTGGGGAAGCCCGGTTGAATAAGTGGCGCAGTCGCGTTTTTAATGGGTAATTTCTCTACTGTTTAATTTTATCGGGTGGGTTAGGCAAGTTTAACTCACCCAGCCTCTCAATGCGAACCAATGATTTACTTTAGTAAAATTTGAAACTATTTTCCAGGATTGAATATACGGAAAATTATTTTGAAAATCCTTGATTTGACTTAAGACCTATATCAATAACCTGACACTCTTGATAATAAGCAGACTCAATTTAAAACCTTACCTATAGGGCTTGTATCTTATTATATAAGGATTTTATGACATCGTAGGTCTACCGGAGAGAGATGCATAAGCAGGTTTGCATGGGTTAAACAATCAATTGGACACGAAGGCGATCGCAGCATAAACTAGAAACACTTCAGGCAGAATGGGATCTGTGCCATCAAAAATTATCTAAATTGAGTCATACTTTAGCAGATGAGACTGATGTAAATAAGATGTTTCAATTAGAACAGCAAATTTTTGATGAAAAAGTGAAACTGGCATATCTAGAGAATGAAATGAAAAAAATTGAATCTGCATTGCAACCATAAGATTTATGAAAACTTCATTCAATTATGTAGGAAAACTAACCTGTCGCGCCTATAAGTTGCCTCATAATCTGTTGGGTAAAACCTGCAAACCCTCTCCTCTGCTCCTCTGCCGTCTCAATGTGCAAATTAAAAACACAACAGCTTAATATCGTATCCGAATAAAGACTTATCATTTAGACCGCAGTTATTGCTGGGAGCAGGCGGAAAGAGGTTTTTGGGATTTTTGTACAGACGCGGTAAATAAGTGATTAACCGGACATGATATAACACCTCGTTGGTGAATTCAAAATCTAAAAAGCTAGAAAGCTACAAACTCACTAAAGATTTCCTGATATTTTCCGAGTAAGCTTGAAACAACAAATAATCAGAAAGTGTCTGAATTATTGTTCTAATAAACTTGCAACTTATGAAAAAAGCTACTGCTTATCGATACCGTACTTACGGACTAGTTGGGTTAATTTCCTTAACCGCTGTATTAAGTACAGCTACATCTGCCTTAACACAATCAACAGGCAATTCCCCAATTGAGCAAACTCCTATCCCTACTTCTAACTTAATCTGGCCAACTAAAGGGTTTATTTCTCAAGGCTTCCGCAAATATCAACATGAAGGAATTGATATTGCAGGAGCATCTGGAACTCCTATTGTTGCTGCGGCATCCGGTACAGTTGTCAAAGCAGGTTGGGATAATTGGGGATTAGGAAATGCGATAACTATTAAACATCTCGACGGCAGCACTACTGTCTATGGCCACAATCGTCGTTTGTTGGTGAGTAAGGATCAACAGGTCATTCAAGGTCAAATGATTGCTGAGATGGGATCTACAGGTAATAGTACAGCACCTCATCTGCACTTTGAAGTTCATCCAAATGGTCGAGTAGCAGTTGATCCCCTTCGTTTATTGACATCCGTAACTGCAACTGGTTCTAAAGTTCAGCAAGTGGATAACCAGAACCGCCCAGTCTCGCCACCCCCAGTAGCAAATCAAGTTTCCCCCTCACAGCAGCCAATTCCTATAGATTTTGCACCTGTAAGCACCGATACTAAATGTAATGGAATTAGTCTTATTGAAGGTGAGACTGCAAGCTCTCGTGTAAAAGTCTGTGAAGAAAATGGTCAATTATTTTATATTGGGCAATTGAAGCAAGCCCCAAGTAAGCCTATAAAGATAGTAGCTTTAAATATTGGTAAAGACAGATATCGAGCAGATAATGGTAGTTTTTATTATTTAGTCACTCCACAAAGAGTTGAGGTTTGGCGAAATGGCAGTCAGATTCGTTCTGACAGTTTTTATAGTTTAACGAAATCGCCTTGATATTCTTTCTACCTTACTTTGGTGAAGATGGTTATTTAAAATATCACTCTTTGCTATAGCAGATTGTTAAAAATTTATACCAATTTAATTAATGATTGCAACATATTCTTGGGTAAAGACGCGATGAATCGCGTCTCTACAAACAATGGTCTATTTATCGCATTCTTTTTTCAAATTAGTATTAGCTACTGCGCAGACTTTATTTCGCTTACACTCAAGTTTTGAACCGCTTGATGTCCCCTGCCTACCAAAATTTGAGGCAGGGGTATTACAACGATTAGATAAAACTTTCAGTTTCAACACATTTGCTAAAAGTTAAGTGTTAACTGAAGCAAGTGGTTGAGAGCTATTTGGTACAGAGCCATTATTTAGGATCGGCTGACGAGTTTTCAGGTCAAATTTGAAGCCATGTGGCAAAATATGAAGCTTTGCTCCACAAATCGCCAAAGACTCATCCTTCAAAATTTCGCCCATATTGTTATATGTAGCTTCTGATTCATCAACAATCGTAACCGCACCTTCACCAATTACTTCAATTTGGTTATCTATCACTACCATAGCGGTATTTTCGTCAATCCCAAATCCCAAGACAGCAGGCTGTAATATCAAAGCTGATATTAAACGTCCCAAGCGTCCCCGTTGGGAAAAATGCTGGTCAATTACTACCCCTGGTAAAAATCCTAGACCTGGACCCATTTCGACAGTTTCAATCCGAGGATGTGTTTCTGAGTCGCCTTCCACAATCATTACGTCTGGCATCACAGCAGCTCCGGCACTTGTGCCTGCAATAACTACACCTTCAGAGAACCGTTTGTGAATCGCCGCATCGATTTCGGTGTCCTTAAGAATGTTGGTAATACGAGCTTGATCTCCTCCTGTAAAAAATACCCCAGTTGCTTTACTAATAGCTTCCAATGCGGTAGAGGAAGATGCATCTTCACGGGTTTCTGTATCAATAATGCGAACAGTTTCGGCTCCCAGCCGCTCAAACACTCTAATGTAATTTTCTCCTACTTCTCTTGGTAGTTCTGTGGCTGCTGTCAGAATTACAATATATGCCTTTGTACCCCCAGCACGTCGTACAAAGTCCCGCAAAATTACAGAATCCCCCTCTTTATCTTCGGCTCCCCCAATAATTACTAACTGCCTTTTGATATTACTTTCCACCATGATGCCCCCTGGATTTGAGTTAATAAATATCACTAAAACATGACAATTCAAAGTATCAAATCATCCCTTTGATAGATTACTTGATAAAAGTAGGGTTAACATTTGCGTAGACGCAAACGCGAGTGCGTCTGTCTGCGACACGCTGCGCGAACGTAGAGAAGCGGCTTGTCGTTAGACATCGCAATTAGACCAAAATACTTTTCCATTTACTAAATAAAATTCATAACGTCAACTGCCTCTAAAAGTATTTTCTAGAGGCATTATTGGCTATATTGCTAATTGTCGATTGGAGAATTATCGGACGATGTGAGTAATTGGTATTGACTCTAGCTAGATGCAATTTTGATATCTGATCACAAGTCCTAATGAAGCCGACTTTTGTAAAGCAAGTTAGTTAAGAAAAAACGTGCTTGTTCTAGTGGGAGATGCCTGGGTTTACCTTGGTAGACAATTTGATACTCATTCATGTCTTCCCCATCTCCATGTCCAGAGATCAGCTTTTGGTGAAAAGCTTCGTCAGCTAGTTCTCGAATTTCATCTCTTAGAGCAGCTTGTGTGCTATTCATACTTTGCTGTCTTTTTATACTGTCTTTTTAATGCCTCACGTCTATTTATACAATTTTTGGATGAGTGTTGCACCTTTCAAAGGTTATATCTTTGATTATTCATGAGGATGAATTGACTGTTCTTGATTACTGGCAGAATATTTGGGATTAAATTATGCCTTAAGATAGTTAAAAATGCTTAGTAATAGAGTTAGCGTGGGTTCTGATTAGCTCAGTGGCAAAGCCATCACTCTCCAAAATTAACCTGAGCCAATCTACAATCAGTAAGTCTGAGTAACTACAACTCAGCATTAAAATTTCAGGGTGTTTAGCCGAAGGTTTGTAATCAATGGTTTTACAAAAAAGCAGTGAATTAGTCCGCATTAATGCTAGAAGAACGGATGTATTCGATATTTTCAACTTCAAGCATTACCTTGGCCCCAACCCTTATTTAAATGTAGGGGCGCTAGTATTTGATTTTGCTCTAATTGACTCTAGAGAGCCTTTGCCCATTGAAGATTATATTGCCAGTATTGGCGATCGCTATCCAAATATTCGCGATCAAACCTACGAATCTTATGCCCATCTCTTTGCTCAAGTTGTATCCGAAGCCGGAAAATTGGACATGGATTTACACCTTAACCGCTGGAGTGTTAAGCCATATCCAAATCTCACGCGGATTAGCATCCAATCACTACACGAACGCACAACTAGAGAGGTAGTTTACTTTGTATGGGATTGGTTTGAAGCCATTACCCAAGACGAAGACTTTACCTTTGATGAACAGCTGGTAAGGCTGCAAGATAAATTTCGCGCATCTGTCTATGGTGGCCCCACAGTTTACGCCCTATTGCGAACAGCATACCAGAAAGATATTCCCGCCTTTTATTTGTGGGAAGAAGGATTGATGCAATACGGTTTGGGAAGAAAACACGTCCGGGGGGTAGCAACAACATTTAACTGTGATAGCCATCTAGATTCGGAATTTACTACCCGCAAAGATGATTGTAAAGCATTTTTGAAAACATTGGGTTTCCCAGTGCCTGAAGGTAGTATTATCTTTTCCGAAAAAGAAGCCTTGGCAGCAGCAAGAGAAATTGGCTACCCAGTGGCAGTTAAGCCAGTGGTAGGTCACAAAGGAATTGGTGTCACGGCTGATGTACAAGACTCAAAAGAACTGATATCTGCTTATAATCGGTCACTAGCAGCGATTCCCGAAAATCAGCAAACCCGAATAATTGTTGAGAAAAGCATCACAGGATCGGATTTTCGTATGCTGTGTGTTAATGGTCGATTTGTCGCCGCCACAGAACGCCGTCCCGCATCGGTTATTGGTGATGGATATTTAACGCTTGCAGAGTTAATTCGCCAAGAGAACCGCAAACCTGCACGTTTAGATACGCCAACTTCGCCGATGAGTAAAATTCAGATCGATGAAGCGATGGAACTCTACCTAGACGAACAGCGCTTATCATTAGACAGTGTGATTGAGAAAGGACGCACTGTTTACCTGCGTAAAGTTGCCAATCTTTCCGCCGGAGGTATGAGCATCGATGCAACCTCGACAGTTCATGATGACAATATTATCTTGGCGCAAGATATTGCCCAACATTTTCAGTTAACTTGCCTGGGAATTGATGTGATCACCAAAAGTCTTGCAGAATCTTGGAAGTCCAGTAACTTTGCCATCCTGGAAATCAATGCTGCACCAGGCGTTTTAATGCATCTTAAACCTTCTGTTGGTGAAAGTGTTGATGTGCCTTCTCATATTTTAGAAACCTTTTTTGAGTCGGGTACAGATGCCAGGATACCAATTATTACCTTTAACAAAATCTCGGTTGAAGAACTACAAGCGACGATTGACCATATCCTTTTGCAAAATCCCAACTTGACAATAGGTGCTATTTGTCGTGATGCCGTTTTTGTGAATCGCTCAAAAAAAGTATTAAGCAAAGATTACAACAGTAATGTCCAAACTTTGCTGCGTCATCCCAAAGTTGATTTGCTAATTGCCGAGTATCCTGAAGACATCCTCGAAGAACAGGGCATATTTTACCAGAATAGTAATATTGTAGTTTTGGATAATCCCACCGAAACTGAGATGATTTTGGCACGGGATGTTTTCGATAGTTCGACTGTGGTGATTAGAAAAGGCAACGATATTTCTATTCGTCGCAAAGGGTTGATTGAAGATTATACTTTAGGTGAAGATGAACCCTTTACGCGGGTTTATTTGAAGGAAACTGGAGCAATTTTGTAAGTTAACTAAATAGGGAATAGGGCATGGGGCATGGGAATGAGGGAGCAGGGGAGCAGAGGAGCGGGGGAGCAGGGGAGAAGTAGCAGTAAGTCTTTCCCCTCCGCCCCTTTGCCTCTTGTGCCCAATGCCCAATTCAAAAGTAGAGAAATTAAAGAGCAGCTAGAGTCAGCTAAACTAAAGAGGAAATTACCTAATAAGTTTTAATAATGCTGTTATGAGTACTGATTCACCAGTTAATTCTCCCGAAAAACTTGAATCTACATTCGGGAAGCGTCTGAGAAACTTCTTAATTGTAATGGTAGCAATCGCACTTAGCGTTTCCCTCGTCTTAGGATTGCGAACTGAAACAACCTCGGCAACTCTAGCCAAGTTAAGCGAGACTTCCACACCGTTAGAAGTAGCAATCAGCAATGGCAAACCATCTCTAGTAGAGTTTTATGCTGATTGGTGTACTGTCTGCCAGAAAATGGCACCAGATATCACTCAACTAGAAACAGAGTATGCTGACAAGATGAATTTTGTCATGCTGAATGTAGATAACACCAAGTGGCTGCCGGAAATGCTAAGATATCGAGTCGATGGGATTCCCCATTTTGTATTTTTGAGTCAGCAAGGGGAAACTATCGCTCAAGCGATCGGCGATCAACCCCGGACGATTATGGCTAGTAACTTAGAAGCTTTGGTTACTGGTTCCTCTCTCCCTTACGCTCAAGCTAGCGGCAAAGTTTCCAAATTTTCAGCCCCAGTCGCACCAACGGCAAATCAAGATGACCCCCGCAGTCATGGCAGCCAGGTGGTAAAATAATTCGTAATTCGTAATGACGCTCTCTACGAGACGCTACGCGTAGCGTCTCGTAGAGAAGCCATTGAGCAAAAGCCGAGTGTTGGTTGCAATATTAAATGGAAACCTGGAAACCAACCCAGTTATTTTGGTTAAGAGGGATTGGGGATTGGGCATTGGGCACAAGAGGCAGAGGGGCACAAGAGGCAGAGGGGCAGAGGGGC
>CAXUOL010000109.1:0-13149 GCA_964252435.1 uncultured Nostoc sp. | reverse complement strand
ATCAACTCCGTTAGTAACTGACAGAATTTAAGTTAAGTTTTACCACACGAGGTAATTACCTCATAAGCAACACCGAGAAGGTATGACAAAACTGCCCAGTTTTTGATATCTAAGTCAGTTAAACACACATTCTCTTATTCCAGTGTAAAGTAGCCTCATGGAGGTTTTTGACCGATCGCTCTCAAAAACTCATATAAACACCTTTAACTTTAAATGTTGCTACAAATGGGCAGCAGAGACATTTATTTTACTTATCATAACTTTCTGGTATACCCACTGGTGATAAACCTGCGATCGCTCGTAAGTTTTGGCAACGAATCAACTCAGTAAAATTGAAACTGGAACGCCCTTCAATTTTGGCTACTGCTTCAATTGCAGATAACAGATGCTGTGCTGCTTCAGCTTCTGAATAACCGCGCCGTTGTGCGATCTTAATTGCGGCTGCATCGGCATTTAACTCTGACTCTTGAGATTTATTAGTGCGCCAGATCCGAAAAGCAGCGATCGCACTTAATCCCCCAGCTACAGCAACGCCTACTACATCTGACTGTGCTGCTTCCAAGAATCCGCATAACAGCCCAGCCAACACCACACCTTGATAAATGTCGGGTTTAAACCACTTCACCCCCGTCAACCAGCTAACCATCTGCAACAGCAACAAGTCTCGTTGCGGCTTTGACAAGCGACGCCACAAATCAAAATTAATATATATCGGTCGCGCTTGGTTCCAGGGTTGGGGAAAGGAAGCATCAATCACTTTTGCTTGCTCTGGCTTACTAACGATTTTTGTCGTCATCCGACCCGAAGCAGGCATCACATCTAACAAACGGCGAATTTCAACATTTGGCTCCATAAATTTAATTATTAGCCATAATGTGCATATTGACACTCCCCGAATTAGAAATTTGGGGATTCTTGCTTCACAGGGATTCCAATGAATTTACCCTCGGCAAGCATCTTGACCGTATGCCCTACGGCTGCAAGTCCTCTTGAAAGAACTACTTGAGCGGCTGCCACGTCTCTATTAGTGGTATAGCCGCAATTTGAACAGGCATGAATACGAACGGAAAGTTCTTTTTTACCTGTCTCAACCCCACAACTAGGACAGATTTGACTAGTTTTACGTGCGTCTACTTTCTGGAAATAGACATCACGCTTAAAGCAAGTCTGTTCAAGGATGTTGAAAAATTGACCAAATCCAGCATCTAAACAATGCTTACCCAGTATTGCGCGAGATAACCCGATTAAATTCAAATCCTCGACAAACACCATCCCTGCACTATCGCAGATTTGATGAGATAGTTTCCTGTGCCAATCTTTGCGACAGTTGGCAACGTATTCATGCAACTTAGCAACTTTGCGCTGCGCTTTCTTCCAATTATTCGAGCCAATACGTTTTCTAGAAACACTTTGTTGCAGCAATTTCAGCTTGCGTTGTGCATCTACAAAAAACCTTGCACGCTTAACTAAAAGCCCATTGGAAGTAGCAATAAAACTAGTTAATCCGACATCGATCCCTGTCGCTTCCCCATGAGGCATAGGTTGGGGTACAAATACATCCAACTGTATAGTTAGCATCATGTACCAGCCAGAAACTTTTCTTGCTATGCGTGCAAGCTTTATTATTCCACCATCGGGTATATCCCGTGATTGACGAAATTTTACCCAACCAATAACAGGTAGATTAATCATTCCTGATTTAAGTTTGTCTCCTTTTATTTGAGGGAAAACAAAACTACGCATTCTCCCATGCTTTTTAAATCTAGGAAATCCGTGATTGCGCTCCCACATAGCTACAAATGCAATCTCAAGTCGTTTTAGGGTTTGCTGCAAAACCTGAGACTGTACTATTTTTAGGTCGGGGAAGTCTTTTTTGGCAGCAGTTAAAGACTTACATTGACTTGCGTATGTCGGTCTGGGAGTATCAACAGGAATGATGTATTCATGACGAAGTGAACAAGCATTAACCTGACAACTACGAGACTTATACCAATCCTTACGTTCTGCCAAGGCGTAATTGTACACACGGCGATTAATTTCTAGCCAGTCTTCAAATATAGCTACTTGGCTTTGTGTCGGTTTTAGTTTAAATTCGTAGGTCAAATTAAACACTTGTTTATCACCTCCAAATCTATTATAAACCATAGAGGCGTTTTGTAACTTTGTTTGCCAAATAAATTTGGCTCTTCGCTTATATCCCCCTTTTAGAAAAAGGGGGATATAAGCTTCACGATTCGTAAAAAATAAAGTTTTCATGTTAACCTTTGATTTATGAAATGCTCTGGCAGTCTTGAATAAATTCACATCGAGCCATAAAAATATTGATTAAGCAGCTTGATAGTGTGGTGGGATTTTATAATATTCGTTTGCCGCCAAATTCAAAACCTCAAAGTTTTGGCTTGCCATTAAGACTATATTTGTAACTACATGGACGCTTTTGCTACCCTCCCACCTGAATGGACAAATAAGGCAATACATGCTTATAATTTTTGCTGTCCTAACTGCCACTCAAGTAGCCTAGAAGCTGAAAAAGTTTGGCTAAATCGGCGATCGCCTGTACTTACAGAAGACCGTCGTCGCAAATGGCAAGAGTTCTACTACTGTCACTGTGGTTCTGTGTGGTGGGCTTGGAGTAGCGATCGCCCCCCAAAAGATATATCCAATCAGCCAGACTATAATCCTACATAGCCAATTTTCTTTCTAAACAAAACCCCACCTAAAAGTGGGGTTTTGTTTATCTAATTCTGAGCTTTATATTTCATCACCAATTTTAGAAGGTGAAGGTAGTGCGTAGAGTACCTACGTATTCAGTGTCATTAGCGTCGTTATGCTCTGGATTGAAGATTACCAACAAGCCAGGTGTTACCTGAATATTATCGGAAATCTTGTACTTGTAAAGACCCTCTAAGTGATAAGAGGTACTGTCGTCGAAGGTAGTATTGCCAGCGACATTTTTGATACTACCACCAGTAACTTTGGGTGGTTGACCAAAGATCACACCTAAAACGTTGCCTTCTCCACCAAAGTCTTTCAAAGCAAGCGCTCCAGCCCAGTACCAAACATCTGCGTCTGCACCCGCATTAGCACCAGTAAGAGCATCAGCAGTTGTATAACCTCCCCAACCACTAATAGCCAAGGTAGAGCCTAGTTGGAAGGTAGCTTCTATACCGTAGTTATTAGATTCAGTGCGAGTACCAGCCCCAAAGGGATTATTGGCAAAAGCGCTACCTGTACCTTGGAAAAGACTGTTAGCTGCATTGCCAGCGAAGTAACTACGGGCGTAGGTTAGACCAATATTGAAGGCTTTGCTGGGTTTGAAAGTTAATTGACCGAAGATGGTGTTATCACCATCGAACAGCCCATTATTAAGACCGGGATTATTAGCACCAAAGATATTACCAGTACCACTTGAAGGTGCTAAATAAGCACCAGTCAAACTGATAGCTTTATTAGGATTCAAAGTAACAGTCAAAGCAGCAGAATTTTGACCTTGACGGTAAATGGGGCTAAAACGTCCATAGCGAGAGAGCGCACCTCTAGCAGAGCTTGCAAAGTCAGGGTTGAAGGCGTTTACGTTTTCCCATAATTCACCACCACTAGCGTCAACTTTGACACGCACTGCGTCAGAAAAGTTGAAAGCATAGTTGATTTTATCAATCACAACCGAGTTGCCGTTATCTCCATCAAAAGACAAGCGACTCATGTTAGTACCAGTACCGGTTGCAACACCACCAACAACGCTACCAACATTAGAAATGGTATTGTTAGCACTCAAGCGGAGTTGCAACTGGTCTGTACCAGTGAAACTGCTGTACAGGTTCAAACGAACGCGATCGCTAAAAGTGGTGTTATAATTCAAATCTTGAGTAGGAGTACCACCAGGAACTGCTCTAGTATCACCAAAAACATCAGACACGGCAAAAATTGCTTCTCCAACCAACTTGGTAGTGGTGGAGAACTGGTTAGCTTCCAACTCAGCAGTGCGGGCTTCTAGTCCATCAACACGACCGCGCAGAGTTGCTAGTTCAGCAGAATATTCTTCTTGTAAGCGCTGTAAAGTAGCTAAATCTTGTTTGCTTACCAAATCGGCAGTAGCTGTAGCAATCAGTTCGTTAACCCGATCTAAACAGGCATTCAAACCTGCGGCAAATTCATAACGGGTTAAAGCACGGTTCCCACGATAGGTACTGTTAGGATAACCTGCAATACAGCCGTAGCGCTCAACTAGAGACTGTAAAGCTTGGAATGCCCAATCTGTAGGCTGCACATCCGAAAACTGAGAAACTGATGTTACCTGACTCATGTCGTTAGACTCTTGAGTTTCAGATAACTGGTCAATATTTGTTGGCTGTTCGTTGACTTCAGCAGCTAAGGCACTATTAGCAACGAAAAATGTAGCAGCTAATACAATCGGACTAACCTTAAAAAGATTCCAGAATCGTTTTGTCATGTTTTTAATTTCACTCACACCTACAATAATCCAGTCATGAGAAAATGCTTTAAGCACTTCTGTTTTGTGGATTTCACACACAATCACAGCAACGATTATACCTTTATCCTGTGATTATTACAAGCAATTAGTTAGCATACTGCTGAACTATAATTTTTAATTAATTTCTTTGGTAAGCGCAAAATAATCCGGCGTTTGTGACGTAAAACTGTTCCTTCTTCCTCTAACTGCTGCAAGAGTCGGGTAACAGTTACTCGCGTAGTATTTAAGACTTCAGCAATATCTTGATGGGTAACATTTAAATCAATTAGCTTGCCCTTATCTACGTCACGGCCAAATTTTTCACTTAACCAGACTAAAAACTGCCATAAGCGTAGCGAAATTGGTTTTCGATGCACAATGCTTAGTAGATCCTCTGCTTGTTGAATATGAGACAACAAAGCATTAATATCCTGATGCCACAAATGAGGTGGCACAATGCTTACTTCCACACCCGTGAGACATTCAATCTGGTAGGGCTTGACTCTAGACAAAGGATAGCCAATCAGATCCCCTAGTCCCCAATAACCGAGAGTGATGAATGTTCCATCTTCACTCCACGTTAGGGTACGAACTGCACCGTATTCAATCCGCCAAATTACGTCATTTTGACGTGGAATTACTTCCCGACGGGTAAATATCTGCTGGGGTAATTGTCCGCCCAAGGCAGAACCATTTGACACAGCAGAAGAGTTTGAAGTAGGACTTGGGGAATACATCATTAACTGTAACTACATAATTATCAGGGAATCTTGCTATTTACAATGATTAAGAAACTCTAATAATTTGTATTAAAAATTACCTATATATCTGAAAGTCTATTCTTTTCAATCAGAGCTAGGAACTAACTCAAAATATTTTGATAAGAATAACTTTTGCTTATGGTATATCTCAGTGAGATATAACCAAAATTTTTAGTTGTTTATCCGTTACTTTAATTGTGTAAGTTTAAGAATAGGTAAGCTTTTAGTAAAATGTTGAATTAACTTATTTTTAATTATTTGGTATTTTCTGAAGCCTAAGTAAGTATGGAGGCGCAAATAATCTATGAAGATAAGCTAATACGCATTTAACTTGCATATTGTTGATTTTGGAGAAAAAGCGTCAATCCTTCTCCCCTGCTCCTCTGCCCCTCTGCTCCCCTGCTGTCTAAATGTGTAAATTAGGTGTTTAACAGCTTAGTATGGTGGAATGGCGCTTACTAAATCACTGGATTTAGATCCCCGACTTCTTGCAGACACCCGGAGGGTAAAAGTCAGGGATCTGGGTGGCATATCAATTAGGAGCGTTGACCAGTAACAATATATGCTACCCTTTGACCGATATTTGTAGCATGATCTGCCATCCGTTCCAGACAACGAATTGCCAGTGCCAGCAGTATAATTGGCTCGACTACACCAGGCACATCCCGTTGTTGGGCTAAAGTCTGATAAACGCGATCGTAGGCATCGTCTACAGTATCATCCAAATGCTTTAAACGGCGTCCACCAGCTTCATCAAAATCTCCCAAAGCCTTTAAGCTAGTTGCCAGCATCGCCTGTGCGTGAAGGGACATAGCTTCAATGTCGGGCATTGACGTATGAGGCGCGTAAGGAAAAATTTTAATCGCAATCTCAGCTAAATCCTCAGCATAATCGCCAATGCGCTCTAAATCTCGCACTAGCTGCATAAAGGCACTCAAGCAGCGCAAATCGGGAGCCGTAGGCGCTTGTAGCGTCATAATCGCCGTACAGTCTGATTCGATTTGTCTATAAAAGCGATCGATCTTTTTATCTAATCGGGGGAGTTCCTCAGCTGCTGTTAAGTTACGAGCAAATAACGCTTGGTGGCTGAGGCGAAATGATTGTTCTACCAAGGCACCCATGCGTAATACATCCCGTTCTAAGCGCCTAATGGCGCGTGCGAGTTGTGGTCTTTGAGGATTAGGAGTATAATCGATGGCTTTCACACTTGTTGTCTTAAAGGTGAAGAATATTACTAACTATAGTCTTGGCTTAGGGAGTTCGCCATAACTTCAGGAAATTGGAGTTGCATCCACGCACCGCCAGTTTCTGGATGGTTCATCGCTTTGATTGAACCACCGTGGGCAATTACAATTTGCTCAACGATCGCTAATCCTAATCCATTGCCAACGATCGCTCCTATGGAGTTACTATCTTGGGGGGAATGAGTTCGGGCTTTATCTCCTCGATAAAATCGCTCAAAAACGTGGGGTAAATCTGCCTCAGAAAAGCCGACTCCAGAATCAATAAGACTTATTTCCAAGATTGGGGAAGCAGAATCGTTATCTTTTGTTGATAAGATTTTCGCTTCAAGGTAAATGCTTGTACTAGGAGAACTGTACTTAATGCTATTATCTAGCAAATTGAGAAAAACCTGGTAAATCCTGGCTCTATCTGCTTTAATCCACAGATTTTCTGGGCCAGAATAAGAAAAAGACAGATGTTGACGCTGTGCTAAGGGTTCTAGGGTTTCCCAAACAGATGCAATCAGCGATCGCAATTCTACAGCTTTGGCTTGCAATTGCATATTTGAGTTTGCTTCCATTTGGGTAAGGTCTAGCCAGCTTTGCACCAAATTAATCAGCCGATCAACTTCTTGCATTAGGCGGTTAACCCAGCGATTTAAAGGTGGTTCCAAGCGGGTTTGTAAAGTTTCCGCAACCAAGCGAATCGAAGTTAGTGGCGTTCTGAGTTCGTGTGCTAGATCAGAAAAATAGCGATCGCGTACTTGATTTATATCTAATAGGGGTTGACGATTTTCTAAAAAGACTCCCACTTGTCCATTGGGTAAAGGCAAGCTAGAAGCCCGCAAAGCCAGAGATTTAATTGTTGCCATCTCTACTGCATCATCACAAGATGGATGAAATACCCATTCTGCCGTTTGTGGTTTTTGCAAATCGCGAGTTTGCTCAATTAAATGGTCGAGTTCGTAAGACCTGACCAACTCCAGTAACAAGCGCACCTGTTCTGGTTGCCACCTTTGTAGATACAAAATTTTCTGTGCCTGTTGATTACACCACAGCAGTTGATTTTCCTCATCCACCTGCAAATATCCCACTGGAGCAAAATTTAGCAGGTCTTGGTAAGTTTGCAACGACTGCTGCAAATCTTGCCGTTGCTGTTTCACCATTGCTATTTCTTGCCGCAACCCAGGAATCAGCAGCAGTACCATATTGTAAGAATGGGAGGTTAACGGTCGGAATAAGCGCCCCAGGTAGCGGTTAAGTTGAACCTGTTGCCAAACCCAAAACCCAATGCCTACCGCTAAACCCAGAAAAAATCCCAATAAAAGCATTTGAGTTGTTAGTTTTTTGGTGACTACTAAAAACTAACAACTATCCCAACTAATTATCCAAACCTATAGCCAAAACCTCGTACAGTCACAATATATTCGGGATGACTGGGATCTTGCTCTAATTTTTCGCGCAACCACCGAATGTGAACGTCTACAGTTTTACTATCGCCCACAAAATCCGGCCCCCAAACCTGATCGAGCAATTGTTCCCGTGACCATACCCGGCGGGCATAACTCATAAACAGTTCCAGCAAACGGAACTCTTTGGGGGAAAGACTGACTTCTTGACCACGAACCAGCACGCGACATTCTTGAGGATTCAAGGAGACATCCTTAAATTTTAATACAGGTATTTGCGGTAAATTACTTAGGCGTTGGCGGCGGAGTAAAGCGCGACAACGAGCAACTAACTCGCGCATACTAAAGGGTTTGGTCAGGTAGTCATCTGCACCCACCTCTAGCCCCAAAACACGGTCAGTTTCACTACCCTTAGCACTGAGCATTAAAATCGGTACTGGGTTGCCTTGATGACGCAGCAAACGGCAAATATCTAGCCCATTGATTTGCGGTAGCATCAAATCAAGAATGACCAGATCGAAGGGAAGTTCCCCTGAATTGGTTTCAAAACTTTTGAGATACTCTATAGCAGACCGCCCATCGGGGGCAGTTATCACCCCGTAACCTTCTTCTTCCAGAGCTACAGCTAGCATTTCCTGGATTAATTCTTCATCTTCTACTACTAGAATACGGCTGGTTTGTCCAATATCCGTTCTGGCAGAGTATTTGGTCGATTCACTGGTATACATTGATATCACAAAAGTCTAGGACTGTGCTTGTATCAATTAGGATGATTAAGTCTATTATCTCGCCTTACTGTAACCGCGCTTCTACTAGGGTTAATTCTTTTAGATTTTCTTTACAAAAACTAACATATACCACAGCCGTCTCCTAAATCATAAATCACTGTGGCTGCAAGCTTCTAAATAGTTTTTTAATTAAAGACTTTGAATTTTCGATTCTGTCTTCACAAGATTCAAAGACATTATTGCATGAAGGATTATCTTGACAGAGGAGATTAGGTTAGGTATATTTAACTTAGTACAAAAATACTACTAAACCTCAAAGGGAAAACTATACCTGAAAAACAGAAAGACATATATGTGGAAAACTCTTACCCACTAAGTCTTAGATGTGGATCATTTCGGTATTTCCACTGCGTTAAAAATGTTGATTAAAAGGCTACTCTGATGTCTGCATAGGGTAGTCATTGGTATGGCTTGCTACCCAATAAATAATTTGCCTATTGAAGGGAGTTGAAAGATGACTACAGTTGGAGTCAAGGACAGCAAACAACAACTAATGCAAGCATTTCAACAAATTATTATTCAAAGAAAAAAACTTGAATCTAAAATAGCAACCAAACAAGAGGAAGCAGAAAAGGCAAAAAGTCAAGAAATTCTGCAAGCAGCTTCTGCATATACAGTTGATAGTATTGTCAAAGGTTTAGCTGATTTACAATTGGAGTTTGGCAGTATTCTCAACGGATTATCTGGAAAACTAGCTCAGGAAAATTCCAAGTTAGATGAATTGAACCAAGCAATAGAAATTGAAACTCAACGTCTACAAGAACTGCAACAAATTAGAGTTGTAGCGGATACTCTAGACATTTTAAGTCAAGAACACCAAGAAAAATTAAAAATTCTTGAACAAGACACTATTAGCAAAAGGGAAGCACTAGAGAAAGAAATTACAATCAGGCGGAAAGAATGGCAAAAAGAGCAAGCAGAGTATGAAGAAAAGCTTCAAGCATATAACGATTTATTAACCAAAGATCGCCAGCAAGAACAAGAAGAATTTCAGTATAAGTTACAAACTACTCGGAAACTCAATACAGATAGTTACGAAGGTATAAAGCGCCAACAACAAAGGGAAATACAAGAAAATTCTCAAAAGAAAGAGAAAGATTGGGTAGAACGAGAAAAAATCTTCGCTGAACGCCAACCACTCTTTGCAGATTATCAACAAAAAGTAACCACATTTCCTAGCGAACTTGAAGAAGCCGTTAAGAAAGCTAGAGAAGAAGCAATTAAAGAAACAAGCCAAAAAGCTAAAATCGAGGCTGATTTATTTGAAAGAGAATGGGAATCGAATAAACAGAGTTATGAACAAAAAATTCAATCTCTGGAAGAAACAATTAAGAAACAGTCTGAGCAAATAGAAGGCATTTCTGCTCAATTGCAAACTGCATTAAAACAAGCACAAGACTTAGCTATGAGGGCTTTTGGTAGTTCTAACCCTAAATAGTTGTGAATTCGTAGCATCTTAATCATTTTGAATTCCTGAAAAAGAGGTGTGTTGTGGTGGGGAAAAAACCGACTGATAAGAATACTAAAGTAGAAATTCTTCAGGCGTATGAGGAGTTGGCAAAAGAAAAAGCAGCACTTAAATCAGAACTTGATAAAGTTGGCAAAGAAAACCAGTCTGGAACTAAAGAACAGCCTAAATTAGAACAAAAAACAGCTATGAATCAGCTTTCTAGTGTCCAACAAAAGATGAACAATACAATTGAAAGCTTGGCGAAGATTCAATTAGGTTTTGGCAGTGCTGCTAATGAATTATCGGAACAGCTAACCACAAAAGCCTCTAAACTAGAAGAAATTAGGCAAACTTTAGAAGAAGAAATCCAACAATTAACACAGCTGCATAATTTAGAAATTTCTGATGATATCTTGGATACTCTCATCCAAGCCTATGAAGATAATACTAAAGCTTATCAGGAAGAATATAGCCGACGTTCTGAAGTATTATTCCAAGAAATACTAGAGCAAAGAAATACTTGGGGAAAAGAACAAGAGGAACAGCAAAGGGCGATAAAAGAACGGAATGAAAACTTGAATAAAACTCGGCAGCGCGATGCAGCAGAGTATAAATATAATTTAGAACTCCAGCGGCAACTGCAAAATGACGAATACGAACAAGAGCAGAAAGCGCTATATAAGCAACTGGAAGAATCACTACAAGAAACAGAAAAGCAGTGGGCTGAACGGGAGAAAGCAATTTCTGAAAGAGAGAAACAATTTGAAGAATTAAAAGCCAAGGTAGAGGCTTTTCCGAAAGATAAAGAAGCAGCCATCAAAAAAGCTACAGAAGAAGGTAAAGGCATCGCCCACTACCAAGCTAAAGTAAAATCAGATTTATATTCTAAGGAAGTGGAAGGGCAAAAGCGTTTCTATGAACAAAGACTGCAATCTCTAGAACAAACTATTACTAATCAAGAGACGCGAATTCAAAATCTTTCTAAACAACTTGAATCCGCTCTAAAACAAGTACAGGATTTGGCAGTTAAAGCTATTGAAGGTACTTCAAATGTTAATTCATATCAGGCAATCAAAGAAATAGCCTTAGAACAGGCAAAGACTCAAGCAAAAAATAAATAAGCTGATTTCGGAAGAATTCAGGAGTCAGAATTCAGGAGTCAGAATAGTTAAAGAATCAGGAGAACATTTGATGAATCAATATATCAAGTGTGCTTCATTCCTTCTAAATTCTGAATTCTGATTCCTGGGTGCTGAATTCTTCCCTGATTTATTTTTGATGAGAATTGCAGAGACTTAATTTAATTTAAGTCTCTACAAGTAACTTTAATGCTTTTTATTCGGTTTTCTTTGGTTTTTTGAGGTCTGGGGGAGGTTGTACTTTCTTCTTTGTTGGGCTAGCCTGCGTTTGCTTCAATGCTTTGTTGGAATTTTGTTCTTGACTAGACATAATACTAAGTTTTAATATCTACATCACGGGTATTCTTGATTACATAAATATATCACAGAGAATTTAAGTTGAACTAAAACAAATTAGTAAATAATATTACCTCTGTAGGAACCTTCACTTTTAATGGGATAAATACAAAGGTCATGGTAATAGCCAATTATCCAAGCTTAGTCCTTCAACTCGCAGCAAGTCAGAATCATTAGAAACCAGAGTTAATCCGCGTGCGATCGCTGTAGCCGCTATCAATATATCTTGTTCTTGGATAGTAAACCCTTTGCGTTGTAAGTCCACATATATTTCACATGCTAGTTCAATAATCTCTAAATCATCTATTAATATAATTTTATATATTTGACAAAATTTATTAAATTCAACTAACTGTCTAGTTGCATTGATAGCTAAAAGACCTCGTTTGACTTCATAGTAAGTTATGCAACTAATAAACACATCTTGTTTCAAACGCCGGACTTCCCGAAATTTCCGATCTACAATTACATTTCTCTTCAAAATATAACTAACAATATTTGTATCTAATAAATAAGTCACTTAGTCTATTTTCGCTTTACTGCTTCATCGTACATTTTGATTTGCTCTGGTGTTAAATCGTTTAACGTACCTGAAACTGCCTCTAAAATTAAAATACTATCTATTCTATCTAGCAAATCATCATCTTTAATTTCCCTCATTTCTTCTTGTGGAAATTGCCCAAATAGTTCAACTAACATTTGGCTCATTTCCAGTTTATTTAACTTTATTTCATATAAACTATTACCTTTAAATAAATTTTCCACAATTGGCGATATTCGATTGATAAGTTCTTGATGATAGCTAGAAACTTCTTGCATAACTCCTCCTAATATTTAACTAATACCAATTCAATTAATGATTGCAACACATCCTTGGGTAAAGACGCGATGAATCGCGTCTCTACAAATGGTCTATTTGTCGCATTCTTTTTTCAAATTGGTATAATTACCTCAATTATAAACAATCTCACTCAGCGCCCCTTTGCATAAAAAAAGGCGGGTCTTTCGGCCCACCCCATACTATTTTGAAAATATTCTGTTGCTATTAACCTAACAATTGTTTAGCTTTAGCTAATACATTATCAACGCTAAAGCCAAACTTCTCTAAACAAACACCGCCTGGAGCCGAAGCACCAAAGCGATCAATACTAACAGTATCGCCTTCAGTACCCACATATTTGTGCCAACCGAAACTAGCGCCAGCTTCTACAGACAAACGCTTGGTGACAGCTTTCGGCAGAACGGACTCTTTATAAGCCGCATCCTGTGCTTCAAACAGTTCCCATGAAGGTAGGGAAACAACACGGACTTTCTTGCCTTCAGCCGTGAGTTTTTCGGCTGCACCGACTGCGAGGCTCAGTTCTGAACCAGTGCCAATCAGGATGATATCAGGTGTACCTTGGCTATCCACCACGGTGTATCCACCCTTGGCTACACCCTCAATCGATGTACCTGCCAAGTTGGGGACGTTTTGACGGGTAAACGCCAACAGAGACGGAGCGTTTTGCTTCGCTTTTTCGATCGCTATTTTATAAGCGCCAGAGGTTTCGTTACCGTCTGCGGGACGAAACA
>CAXUOL010000108.1:11544-13358 GCA_964252435.1 uncultured Nostoc sp. | reverse complement strand
GCCTGGGGTTTCTCACTTTTTTGCTGCTGATTAGTTTGGGCAATTCTTTTACTAGTCATGGTTTCATTCCTCAATATTCAACATGCCGTTCATTGTGCTGCTCAGTCGCTTAAGAAATGTCTCGTCAAGTTTCAGGCTATTGTCTCTTTAAACTTTTCAAACGATGCTTCATCAGGCCAAATCCATTTGGGACAATCAGTACCACCAGCGATTTTATCTACCGTACGGTGCGTATAAATATGAGACTTCTGAATTTTGTACTTATCTACCAAATATCCAATTAGGTTCAACGAACACTGTTGTTGCTCTTGTGTCATACCTAAATTATTTTTGTCAGCAACGTGTTCGATTCCGATAGAACGATGATTCATAGCTCTGTCACCTGCGTGCCAAGCGATATGATCTTCTAACACCATTTGGATGCATGTACCGTCACGAGCAACAATGTAGTGTGCAGAAACTTGCGCTTTAGGGTCTTGGAATGTGGCTATAGCAGCTTGCAATGAACAGTCGGTGTTGTGACACACAATAGAATCAATTGTCGATTCGCGGTAATCAGTCTGATTTTGAGGGCTTGCAGGAATCCATTTTACGTCTGGTCTACTCATTATTTTTCTCCTAATATTTTGATAACTATTTCTTGTGCAATTTGTTGCCCCATTTGGGCGGGATTAGTTCCAGGCTTTAGCTGAATCGCACCACCAGGCACTACCCCACCTGAGAGCAAGTTGTCTGGTAAACCTTTATTAGCTAGCAATTTTGCCAATTCACTCTCTACCTCTGCTTGCAATAATCGCGCCTGACTGGGAGAAATCGGCATTCCCTCTAAAATCAGCTTCTCTATATCAATATTGATATTCATACCCTTACCCCCGTAGGTGCTAAAACCCGAAAATCTGTCTCATTCACTGGTCGATCCAATTTGCGAAACTCAGTCCGCGCTGCCGCCAACACCAACTGCATCGTTACAGGCGTGCCAGCCCCAGCAGCCAGAAACGCCGCATTTAATGCAATATTGTGGATACTGCCCCCCGTCATATTCAAACGTGCCAAGCGGTTAAAATCTAAATCCTGTATTGGTGTCTCTGGTGGAAACACCTTTTGCCACATCACCTGACGTTCAGCCACACCCGGAAAAGGAAAATTCACAATAAACCGCAAGCGACGCATAAAGGCATAATCTAACGAACTCTTGAGATTCGTTGCTAGAATTGCCAAACCGCGATAAGCTTCCAATCGCTGCAATAAATAATTCACCTCAATATTCGCGTGGCGGTCATGGCTATCCTTCACCTCAGAACGTTTGCCAAATAAGGCATCCGCTTCATCAAAAAATAGAATTGCCCCGCCATCTTCCGCCGCATCAAACAAACGCCGCAAGTTTTTCTCCGTTTCTCCAATATATTTGTTGACCACAGATGAAAGGTCAATGCGGTAAAGATTTAGCTGCAAATCATTGGCTATCACCTCCGCCGCCATCGTCTTTCCTGTACCGCTTTCCCCAGCAAACAAGGCACTAATCCCCATGCCCCGATTCATGCGGTTGTGAAAACCCCATTCTTGATAAATTAGGCTGCGCTGTCGAATTTGGTCAGCAATTTGATGCAGCAAGTTTGTCTCTTCTGCTGGTAGGACAATATTATCCCAAGTTGCTTTCGGGTCGAAACGTTGAGCTAAAGTATCTAACTGCGGACGAGTACTAGCAAGACACGCTGACCACAAACGATTTTGGATTTCACAGTTGGGTGTTTCAGCTAATACTTGCTGGGCAATCTGCTCAATCTTGACTAAATTGAGGTTAAACTGAGTCGCCA
>CAXUOL010000108.1:9043-11444 GCA_964252435.1 uncultured Nostoc sp. | reverse complement strand
CTGAGTGGGCAATAATTCCACTGACAAACGATAGACATATTTATCTAGTTGGGCTGCTACATGTTGGGCTATTAGTTGCTTGCTGAGGGAATCTGCCCCCACTAGCTGAATAATAGGTAAACGTTGTTCTCTATGCGTTTGGTGCAGTTGGTGAATAATTGTTTGGACAACAGCGTTTTGAGATGGCGGTAATTTTACATTCCATTCTGCTGTTTCCATCGGCATCAGTAATGATGCCAAGCGATCGTCTAAAGAATTTAATCCTTTAACATAATTTAATATACGTTCATCTACCCGTAAACCACTCGTAGTCAGCGGTTGAACTCCTGACTGATGAATTTCAATTAATCGCCAGTAACGCAAAGGTCGTTCCCAACAAAGGGCATCCCAAGTAGGTTCATCGAATAATGATAAAGCTAAGGCAAAGGTAGGATAAGGCTGGTGAGAATTATCTGAAGCTTTGGCGCAAAGACGCGCTATACCTGGATCTAATTCCATTGCAATGCATAACAGTAAGACCTGTTGTTCAAAGTCAGATAAATCTAACTTTTGGCTTAATAGAACTAGTGCTGTGGATGGATTCATCCCTTCCACTACTGCCATTTCTGTGACTTTAGGCTTTTCAATATCAGGTAACTGTGCAAACTCAGACAAACGCCAGCGTAGCCAAGCCAGTTCATTTGCTAGGTATTCTTCATTGTTTGCTCTCCAAGAATCGAGGTTGTTCATAAAATCACCACCTTCTGGTTCTGGTCGAAAACAGGCGGTGTCACTGTGCGATCCACCAGTAAACTATCTACTCCATCAATCCGCACTCGTACAAAATACTCACCCGGTGTAACACCTGCAATCCGAAACTCCAGCCTATCTGTTTGATTTGGATGTGGTTGAGCTAGCACTTCGCGATCGCCTAACAATAACGCCACCCTTTGTCTTGGTCGCACTTGGGGGCTTAAAATCAAAGTGAGGGTTACTTCGCCATTAGCATCTGCTGTTGCCTGTCGTGGTATAATATCTAGGATTTTTGGTGCTAAGGCAAAAGATAATTCATTGGTAGTCCGACTTGGTTCGTTAGTCCGCGTTACTTTGACTACCACGGTATAAAAACCCGCCGCCCAGTTTACAGGCTCATCAGGTAATTGAACTCTAATATCTGTTGCTGTTCTCTCTGCTAAAGGTGGCACTTCTAGAGAAATTTCTAAACGATTATTTGTAAAAGATATAACTACATTTTCAGCATCTAAGTGAAAACCATTAAAAATCAGAATATCGCCCAATCTAGCGCTAGCTTGCTGGTTAGGTAATTGCAGAGAAACTAATGTGGGTAAGGGTGACGATAGGTTTGATTGGAGAATTGGGCCGCGATCGCTAGACTGACGCTTAATAATCGGTAGCGGAGTTTTTGCAGGCAAGCTACTCTCAATCAGCACTACTGACACTTCATAAGCAGCTGAAACTCGATAAGGTACTTGAAAAGTTGACCAGAGATTAAACACCTCTTCCACAGATAGCGGTTGATAATCAATTCGCAACTGTTCTTCTTGTAAGTCAAGGTCGTATTCAGTCGGATCGGTAGTAGGCAAAGCTGCCCTAATATCCGCAGAAGTAATCATAGGATGGTCATTAAAAACACTCATGGCCACACCTAATAACCGATGACTCGTAGGTTCTGGGAAGTCATCATTTTGGGCGTAAGCAGTCAGTAGGTAGTAGAGGTTCAACGGCAAAAGCTGGTGTCCTGTTTCACCAGGCTTCACTTGAGAAGGAATATCCATATTCCGCCAAGCTGGGTTTATTTGAGTATCGTAGAGAAATAAATTAACTTGATCGCCACTACTAACAGTATTATCTCGTACCTTATCCAATGGTCGTGTCGTCACAGTGATTCCCCCCGAACTCTCAATATCAAACCTTTGCTGTAGCAAGTGACGCAATGTAATTGTGACAGCCGCAATAGCTAAAGCGTTGCTCATCACTTACCTCCTTCTGGCACGTCGCTGCAAGTATTCATTCAAACTCATTACAGATGTCGCTGGACGGGGCTTTGGTCGAGGCGGAGGTGGTGCTGGGGCTGCGCTGCGAATTTCTAGCCGACCAATTGTGACTTGAATCTTAGGTGGTGTATCCAAATCCTTTGAGGAGCGCTTTTGGGCTTTTTTGCTACTAGCTGCAACGACTGACAAATTTTTTACAGTGAGGTCATTGATAGGCTGAGATAGCGGTCTGAAATCAGATTCCTCTAGTTGCGTAAAGTACAAAGACTTCACTTCATCTTTACCTCTATCCGCAGACATAGACAAGTTAGGGGATGTATTCTGAGGTAATATTGAATTTTCAACTGGGCTGGTGAATATACCTTCATTGGGATTCATTTTCTGGCGTTGCATATTTGCGGGATGAT
>CAXUOL010000108.1:0-8943 GCA_964252435.1 uncultured Nostoc sp. | reverse complement strand
ATTTTCTGGCGTTGCATATTTGCGGGATGATAGGCGTAATTAACGTTCATCTCTGCCCCAGCTTGCCTAAATTCCTCCCACTGTTCGACAACACCAATTTTCTGGATATCAATATGTTTGCGATCGCTCGTATTATAGTTTTGTGAGCCGACTTTCTGAGCAGAAGCTTTTTCTGGAGGGAAATCAGACAAGTGAGAGTCAGAAAAGTTGACCTGTGATTGTATGTCAATTCCTGGGGTTGAAGGATGTAAAGCAGGAGTTGGTATTATATCTGAATTAATAGCAGTTAACTGAGTTATCGGTTGTGAAGCGATAGATGATGATAGATTATTTACGAATGGTGCAGTAGAACTGTTTGTCTCAAGCGAAGATAGTTTAACAGAAGCATCTGCGATAAATGGCTGTATTGATGAAACATTTTTGTGGACAAACCTCTGCTGATTTTCTGGCACATTAGACGTAAGTTTTTCCTGGGGTTCGACAATTGTTTCTGTAGCAATTGTAGGTGTTAAGCTCTGTTTGTGTGAATTCGCTAAGGTACTATCAATAGTAGATGCGTTAGCGGAGCTTACCGTATCCCTACGGGGAAGCAAGCTAGGCTCTCGTTCGCGCAGCGTCTCCGACAGGAGAAGAGAAGGTATAGCTCCATGTTTTACTTGTGGTTGAATTACAGAACTTAAGGCAGAAATGCTAGTGTCCATAGTTGGCACAGGTGTTAAAGATAGTACCTGGTCGTTTGCAGATGCGTAGGCGTTGGCGTAGCCTCTCCAAGAGTTACCCGTCGTAGACATCGCCACAGGTTCTTCTAAAAACTGGCTGGAATCTAGTTGTGGATTAATGAGCTTTTTTACTTGCAAAGATAGAACATTTTCATTCTTAATTATTTGCGGTAATTGCTGTTGTACTAATTCACTTGCAGACTGTTTTTGGTGTTGAATTACAGGACTGAAGCTGGAAGTGCTAGTTTCTAGCGTCAACCCAGGTGTTAATGATTTTTGATTTGTGGGCAATATTTGATTAGCAACAGGTGCGCTGTCTACAGGTTTTTCTGGAATAGATGGCTGTAAACTTATCAGCTTTTGCACTTGAGTAGATGAAACATTCCCACTTCTTTGTAGCGATTGCGTTAATGACAATTCAGTTACAGCTTTTTTCTGGTATTGAATTACAGAACTTGAGGCGGGAGTGCTAGTTTCCACTGCTAGCATAGGTGTTAAAGGCAAAACTTGAGAAATAGCAGGTGCGTAGACGTTGGTATTGCCTTTCCAAGAGTTTACCATCGTAGACATGGCTGTTGATTGTGATTGAAGTTGAGGAAGAAAGTCCTCAGAACTTTCGACCTGTGGTAACTGAGAATGGATAAAAACTGGATGATTTTCTATAGGTTGTTTATGTAAGTTTTCAGTTGCAGATTTTCCCTGTTGTAGAATATGAGAAATTGGTATAATAGTGCTGGTTTCTGCTTGGAATTGCGGAAGATATTGCTTCAAATACAATAGCTTTTGTAAAAGATTAGGAAAAACTTCTTGATTAATTTCAATCGAGTGTTTTTTTAATAATTGACTTGTAATTCCTTCTAGCTTTTTACCAACTAACTTTGAGACAGGAGTATTGTTTTCTTTTGCGATCGCAGTCCTTAAATTTGTGGTATTTAGATTTTGTAAAGAAAATGTTTTTTCTTCGGTAATAAAGGGAAATATTACTGTCTTTGTTGGGTTTTCGGTGAAATATGTTTGCAATTCTGACTTTAAAGCTGATTGCAAAGATAAACCTAGAGGATTGATTGTAATTAATTGCTGGGGTAAAGATTTAAGTGGAATCTGCCTCTGTTCAAAGATGGGGTTAGAGAGAGAAGTATTTGATTCTGTATTGTGTATAGGAACGAGATGATTCGATAGAGAAGTCTTTGTTTGTGGCACAAGTGCAGACTTTAATAGCTCTGTCTTAGGATTAGGTACTATTTGATTTATAGTCGGTGAAACTCTTTCTGATTCTACAAAAGGTTGAGTTATCAATCGTTCCCAATTGACTGTGTTTGAAAGTTGGGCAAAAGAAACAGCAGGATTAATTTTAGTTAGTTGTTTCTGTGATGATTGACCAGGAACCAAATTTAGTGTGGTAGTGCTTTTTTTTTGCTCTAATTTTGAAGGTTGGATAGAATAAACAACAGAATTAATCTTACTTGATTGTTTCTGTGATAATTGAGCAGCAGCAAAAGTTAGTGGAGTAGTGCTTATTTTTTGCTCTGGGTTTGAAGTAAATTGCTGATTATTAGTGCTGATTTGAGTCAGAACTGAATCTAAAAAAGGCCAATTGGAGGATAATTCTAAGTCAGGCTTTTGTGTCAAATTAGGAATTGACTTTAGTATTGGTTGGGAAGATTGAACAGGTGTTGAAGTTAAATTAGTTAACAGGGGGTTAGTTATCTCTTCAGATATTTGCCCTATTGTTGCAGGCGTTAGCGTTCGCGGAGCGTCTCGTAGAGAAGCTCGCCGCAGGCATCGCTTCTCCAACAACCGCACAATGTCAAAATTGGGAAATTTTTCCGCTTCTGATGTTGTTTCTAACTCAGTTGATTCTGTGGTAATCGATGGCTCCCACTCAAGGTTAGACTCTGGTAACGGTTCAAAGACTGATAAGACAAGAGGTTGAACTGTATCGATTAAGTTAAAGCTTTTAGCTACCAAATGAAAGAGATAATTGCTCATCAGTCCGTCACCATCTCTAAGTACAATTGTCGCCGTCTGGGACTCATCGCCAAAATATCAGCTTCACGCCAACTGTAAGCAGCAGCCAAAGTATGTACCTCTCGCAACACTCGAAATCCCCAAGCGTTAATCTCAGCCCAGAAGAACGACACAATGTCAAATAATGATTGCCATTGGTGGTTGCAAGCGGAACAGGAAATATCAATTGGCACATTTGCTTGAGGATCAGCTTGAGCCATTTGGGTAATAATTGCATCTCTGGTATGAGATGGTAATTGCTGAAACGGCAGATATTCGCCGTTACACACTACTTGCAAAATACAGCGTTCTAATAAAATCTCTTGAGCAATCTCTGGCTGTTTGTGTTCAGCGATCGCTATCATATCTAAACTGTTTGGTAGACGAAAACTCACCTGATAATCAGCAAGCTCAAGACAATATTTCTCAACTGGTTCAAGTGACAGTGGTGCTACACGGATATCTGCAATATCAAAATTGAGTTCCAAGACTTCACCACAGTTTGGACAAGTCACTTGACTAACCAGTTGTGAACCAAATGTCCACTCCCGCAATGTCAGCAGCATAGCATCACGCTGACCGAGACTGAATTGAGTAAGCATATCTATGGAGGTTTCAGGACAAGCACTAGCTAGTAGCTTGATTGCTTTAGACCAGGATGGCTGATTAAGTCCCCACTCCCAGACATTTAACAGTTCCGAGGCTGATAGCGATCGCATATAGAATCGTATAGTTAGTTTCCTGCTGGTTAAACAATTAAATCTTGATTAACTAAGCCGAGTTAATCATGAAGCACGTTCCCAACCTTCGTTTTCTATCTTTATATACTCGATAGCAACAGCATTAGCACTAGCATCCAAGTCTGGTAAAGCTTGATATTCCGAAACCCAGCAACCAAAAACGTTATATGAACCCTTTGGCTGACCAGCTTCATCACGAACCTCAATAGTGATATCTTTACGGAAATCTGCCAGAGACACTTCTGGACTACCACCAAGCGCCCAGACTTTATTTGCCCATTGTTCAAAATCATTATCTTTGCTAACACCTCGTTCTAAGGTGATGGCATCGTACTTGCTTTGTCCTGGAGACTTATAGACAGTGCTAGGGTCGCCACCTGTACGGTGTTCTATGACCTCAGTGGTTCGCTTCAGACCACTGACTTTACTTACCCCAGCTACGTCTTTACCAGCGAATTTCACAACAAACTTAAAGTTTTTGTAGAGATCCAAACGTTTACCTGAAATAGAAGGCATATATTTCTCCTTAAACTGCTATTTGTCCGGCTATTTGCTGAATCTTGAGAACGACAAATTCAGCAGGTTTGAGAGGAGCAAAACCAACAATGATATTGACAATTCCTAAGTTAATATCGTTTTGGATTGTTGTTTCCTTATCACACTTCACAAAGTAAGCATCTTCCGGCTTACGACCTTGAAAGGCTCCTTGAAGGAAGAGAGTGTGCATAAAAGCTCCAAGATTCAAGCGAATTTGCGCCCACAACGGCTCGTCATTTGGCTCAAAGACAACCCATTGCGTACCGCGATAAAGACTTTCTTCCAAGAAAAGCGCGAAACGGCGAACCGGAATATACTTCCATTCATCCGTCAGACGGTCATCTCCATTCCGCGTCCGCGATCCCCATATCACACGACCAAAAGCTGGCAAAGTTCGCAAACAATTAATTCCCAGAGGATTCAATTCTCCATTTTCTGGATCTGTTAGAGGTACACTCAATTGTGGTACACCCGTCAAGGTTGCTTCTGTGCCTGCTGGAGCTTTCCACACACCGCGTTGAACATCAGTACGAGCAAATACGCCAGCGATCGCACCACAAGGAACAAATTCTTCTATTTGATTTTCCCGTAAAGGATTTGGTTGCTTGATTCGAGGAAAGAAAACAGCAGCATAACTAGTTGGTTCACCAAGATCGGTCTGAATACCAGCTTTGGCCTTATCCTTATCAGTCCAAGTACTGGGCGGATCGATGATGAAAAACGCGCGACGCTCTTTACAAAATTCTGCTGCTTGATCGACTAAAGAGTCATAATTTATATTGCCATCGTTTTTATAAGGCGGAATACAAAGCATATTAAACAGGTCGGCTTTATTTAAAGCGTAAAGACCCTGTTTATTTGCTTCTTTATTTGTCCCTGTGAAGTCGTTGACATCTAGATCGTCACCATCCGCACCGCTGTTTAGTTCCGCTTTGGTATTTGTATCGTGATTATCATCCCACAATCTTTTATCAGGTGCGGGTTGAGCATGAGCAGCTGGTCTGTCTGTTGGCAGAGATTCATCTCTAAACCGAACGAAATAAGATTCATTCAACAAAACTTTATCTACTCGTCTTGGATGATTTGGCAGCACCGATACGTTGCGAAATACTTCTAATTGACTTGTCTTTTGATCCAGAACTGTAATGTTGAATAGTTTTTGCTCATTTGCGTCACGTCTGACATTAGTATCTACATATTCAATCCGCACTTTCAAAGCATTTCCCCAACTGCCTTCATTCGCTGCTTCTAAGTTAAGACCATTCACATTTAGTTGTGCTTTCTTAGCTGTGGGTTCAGTTTCCCCTGAAGTTTGACCTTCTGCTGAAGCTTGCTCTTCTGCCTGTTTCAACTTGGAGTGAGTGAGTCGGACAATAATTGCTTGGCTTCCACCGTTGAGATAAAAATCTCGTACAGCATAGCCAAGGGTACTATTCAGCCACAATCCTCCAAAAATGCGTTCAAAGTCGCCATAACTGTTAATAGTAATCGGTTCGTCTACAGGGCCTCGTAAGGCGCGACCAATAAAGGCAGTAATAGAGGTAGATACGCCTGTAATCGTGCGTACTCCACTCGGAATTTCTTCTACGTAAACGCCTGGATAAGTTGGTTGTATGGGCATTGTTCGTTCTCTGATTAAGAATTAAAGCCTACAAATTGACAAAATAGTCAACTTTTAAATAAAAAAATTAAGATAGATTGTAAATTTTCATATCAGTAATAAGTTATTTGAGCAAGTAAGCCAAATTCGTATTAGATATAACATTGCAGCGAATTACTTTTAATATTAGTTGTCTCATCGGCTCTGAAACTCATAAAACTCATCTCATAACTCATAGTAAAACTCATGAAAAATAACATCTTTAAATAGGAATGGTACTAAAAGCTGACAAGGTAGCTTGTCAGCTAAACTCTTATATATGAGTCATTTTGCCGTTTTTGCCAAAATTTTTGTAGGCTCTTATTTTGGCAAAGGTATTGTCATAAAGATTTGTTTACTTTCTGAAAGCTTCTTCTCACTCTTTAGGAACAGACCAGAGTTTGATGGTTTTATCGGCACTGCTGCTGGCTATCATATTTCCATGTGGTCTGAAAACTACTGACCGCACGCCTCGCTCATGCCCGATCAAATTCTCCAAGAGTTTGCCTTCAGGCAACCCCCATAACTTGATAGTGCTATCATTGCTACCACTAGCTAATCTTTTGCCATCGGGACTGAAAGCCACTGACCACACAACTCCATCATGTCCAATTAGGGAGTGCAACAATTTACCAGTAGGCATTTGCCAAAGTTTAACTGTCCTATCAGCACTGCCACTCGCTAAAGTCCGTCCATCAGGGCTAAAAGTCACTGAGCGCAAGGCTTGTGAATGAGCATTCAGGGTTTTTAGAACAGCACCGTCCATGAGCCGCCAAATTTTGAGTGTACCACCCTCATTGCCACTAGCTAAGGTCTGCCCATCTGGACTAAAAGCAACAGTTCTTACCCACAATCCATCCGATAACTGATGAACTTGTACGCCAGTCTGCACGTTCCAGATGCGGATGGTTGTGTCAGCACTACCGCTGGCTAACCACTTTCCGTTGGGGCTGATGGCAACGGCTTCTACATCATCTGTATGGCCATCTAGGGTACGAAGCAGTTGTCCCGTCTCTAAATTCCAGAGTTTAATCCGGTTATCCCAGCTGCCACTAGCGAGCAGCTTGCTATCTGCACTGATGGCAAGGCTTACCACTGCATCGCCGTGTCCTTTTAAAGTATAGAGTAAGGTGTTACTAGGCAGATCCCAAATTTTAATTTTTTTATCGTAACTGCCACTGGCGAGGAAGCGTCCATCAGGGCTAATTGCGATCGCATAAACCCAAGTTGAATTTCCTTGGAAAGAACGTAAGGGTTGAATGGTTGCAATAGATGTAGTAGCAACACTAGCGTTTCGGAAGTGGAAGAATAGGCTAGCACAACTGCTACTACCAACCAAGATCGTTAGGGTGCTGATTGCCAATGCAGCTGTTGATTTCCTGGTAATTTGTTTCGATCTCATAACAGGACATTCCTTGTGCGAGTGGGAGAATAATCTGACTTGCACCCACTGCGTAACGGTGTCGGAGACTAGCGGTACTATAGAGTAATTTTTTCCGGAATTTGAGACGAGAACGCTTTTCCTTTCGCTTTTTGTTGTTTATTCCGATGCTCAATCCAGCGTCGCATTAAAAATAAAAGGGTTGTCGTGACAATCCCTACTAGCCCAATCGGGGTTAAATAGCTCCAATGCTCTAACATTTTGTCCCAAACGTGCCAAGTGAGCAGGAACATAGCTAAGTAAGTCAGGGTATGTAATCGCTTCCAATTTTTTTTCAGTCTTTTGACACTCCAGTCATTAGAAGTAATTGCCAATAGAGTAAAAATTATGAAGGTAGATACACCTTGAATATAAATCCAATAGGTATTGGGATCTAAAAAATCAAGGTCTCTCTTTTTCACTAAGAGGAAAGCGTGAAGCAAAGCCAAGCAGAAAGCTAGAATACCGATAAGTCGTCGATATTTTAACAGCCATTTGGGAAGGTTCGCTTGTTTAGTTTGAGGAAAAATTATTCTGAGATTCGTGGGCATTAAGGTGAGAATATAAGCTCCTAAAGCTAGAAATCCCAGGCTGTTTTCTAACGGTGCTGTATCGATTGCTGCCATGACCAATTTTCCTTAGTTTTTCAATAAAAGCTACTTTTTTATAAGTTAAATATTTCCTACACCCACATCAGCGAAGAAGGTCAAAGCTTGCCAGCGTAAGAGGTTGTTTGAAAAGTTTTTAGAGGTTAAAAATTCTGCTAATCGCTGAACCATAATGCGTATCATGGCAAGATAAATAAAAGTCTCCTAACTAATCGGCGACATCCCATCAACCAACCAAAAGTCCGCTCTACAACCCAACGTTTTTTGAGCAAGACAAAACCTTTAGCCTCTTGCGATCGCAGCACTACCTGTACAATCCAACGGCAAAAATTCATCACTCACTGCATGAAAGTTCTCCATCAAAACCACCAT
This sequence comes from uncultured Nostoc sp., assembly GCA_964252435.1. Classification (GTDB taxonomy): domain Bacteria; phylum Cyanobacteriota; class Cyanobacteriia; order Cyanobacteriales; family Nostocaceae; genus Nostoc. The sequence goes on along the minus strand of CAXUOL010000108.1, from coordinate 901 downwards.
CTACCCAGATAGTAGTCAAACGAGAGACCTTTTGATTGGACTGTTTGACTCGTTTTAGAACTCGTTTTCCTCCTTCTCGTTCACCAACATTGGCTGCGGTGACTAAAACCCTTAAAACCAACCCCAAGGTATCGACGGTCATAAATCTCTTACGTCCTTTGATCTTTTTACCTGCATCAAAACCAACTGACTGACTCACCATTGCTGCGCTTTTAACACTTTGACTGTCAATTATTGCCTCGGATGGGCTGGGATGACGTTGATGTTCGTTTGCGTTCCCATTCTCGGAGATTATCGTGGATTTTTAGCCAAGTCCCCTCTTTACGCCAATTGCGGAAGTATGTATAGACCGTTTGCCAGGCAGGAAAATCTCCTGGGAGCGATCGCCATCTGACTCCTTCTACCAAAATGTAGAAAATCGCGTTGAGAACCTCCCACATATCAACTTCACGCTTTCGACCACCCGGTTTTGGCTCTGGAATCATGTCACTCAGAAATTTATATTGTGCCAAGGTTAGGTTGCTCTTGTATGCTTTACTCATACCACTCTCTCGGTGCTGTTTAGTATCTATTCACAGCGTATACTGAGAGAGCTTTTTTACAACATTCCCAACTTTTCAAACAACCTCTAACATTGCAGTGAATTACTTTTAATATTATTTGTCTTATAGACTCTGAAACTCATAAAACTCATTCCATAACTCATAGTAAAACTCATGAAAAATAACATCCCTAAATAGCAATGTTATTAAAATAAATTGTAACTAAGTACAACATCTCATTAATTTATAGCGAAATCTCTACGTGCCTCTGCGCTTACCTCTACGCCCCTTTGTGTTTAAATTTCAACCCTCAATTCGCCATGATTTTACGCAAAGCTGTACTAAGCACCTGTACTCTC
>CAXUOL010000107.1:0-13363 GCA_964252435.1 uncultured Nostoc sp. | reverse complement strand
TTATAAATGGTGAAATACCACACCAAATTTTTAATTTGGTGGTCTACCCTTCTCTACGAGAGGCTGCGCCAACGGGAACGCTAAAGGCGAAGAATCAGTGGTGGGTCTGTAACTTGTTGCCATAGAGTATCCCCTACTAATTGATTCTGACTGAATTCTGAATAGCTGAATTATTCTTCAATTTGACATTTGTGGTTAATCTTTGATGCAATGAAGTTACTCCTTGTAGTTAAAAAATTCACAAATTACTCTTGTCAAGTGGCTTGTTAGTGAAACTTTTATTATGCAAGAGTCTTAATAAATATATATTGATTAACTATCAATTGCTGCTTTTGAAAGACTAGGTTTACGTGCCGCAGCAACTCGAACCCACTAAGAAAATTTGTCATGCACTTCAGCCAAGTATTATATTTGCTCTACTCCAAAAATAACCATAAACAGTTGTCTATAAGACAATCTCAACTTTATCAATAAAATGCAATGAGAGTTCAAACATTTAGTTACCATTAAGTAGACAGTTAAAAGAATAATTAAGTAGACACTTAAGACTGTATATATATCTGGATTCAAAGAATACTATTATTAGGATAGGTTAATGCAATTTTTTTATATTCATTGACTATTTACTACCTATCAATTTACAGCTTATCAACAGGATAATCAAGAGAAACTACAAAATATCCTACTTTTCCCACCTTTCCTACTTTTTTACGTAAAATAATATTGTATTTAAGACAAAGTACTTACTACAAACCCTCAAAACTAGGTTAGACATTGTACTACTGCTGTTCACACAAAAAGTTCTTTAACCACCTAATGACTTCACTTGTTGTTTGCTCATTGGCCATTTGGAGACATTGCTGCACAATTTCTCTGACGTTAGGAAAGTAGCTGCTTTCTGTAATTACATAACTTTCTGCTTGCAATCGATAAATTAATAACCGATTATTCTTTAATATCCAAACTTCTGGCACTCGATAAGGCAAGTAATCATTAATGTCAGTGTAGCTTGTTACATCTATTTCAATAGCTAAATCTGGTGGTGGATCTGACTCCCAATCAATTCTTTTTTTCCCTACTACTGCTCTGCAATTTTCAATGTAAAAGCAAAAGTCTGGTTCAATGCCACTAATTTCTGGCAAGCTCATGGTAATGGGCGTAAATGATTCGTATGCGCGGTTTAAATGATCCAGCAAAACTTTAGCAATATCTGCCAACAAACTCGCATCTCTTCCATGCTCTGGTAGCGGTGCCATCAGTAAAATTTCTCCTCTGCGATATTTAATCCGAGGTGAGGAGCGATCGCCTAGTTGCTGACTCAATACTTGATAGTCTTTCCAATCTCCCAAAAGCTTCAACACCGCGCCAGGTGGTAACTCGATTCTTTCTGGTGTAATTACGGTATCCATAATTAGCTCACATTCTAGATATTGGCGATCGCATTACATTGAGGATAAGCGATCGCAGGATTCATGAATTGAATGAATAGAACGATTAAACAACCACAAAATTGTTGTTCGTTAGTGACAACCCAGCAGATAATCCGGCAAATTGTACTTGAGTAAATGCACCTGCACTACCATCCTGGTCAAAGAACAATGCACCTGTAGTGGAGTTATAAATAAATCGCTGGCTGCTAGTAGTTGCAGATTCTCCAAGTGTAAACTGACTTGCTTTAAGTACACCTGCTGATAAACCGCCACCAAAACCAGCAGCCGACACCTGAATTAGTTCATTCGGTTCATTAATCGCACCGAAGTCACGTATCAAATCGAGACCTTCATCGAAACTATTGAAAACAAAGGTATCAATACCACCTTCCCCAAACAGCCGATCATTACCTTTGCCACCGATGAGGATAGCATTGCCATTCCCACCTGTGAGGGTATCATCACCATTACCACCTTTGAGGGTGTTATTACCAGTGGCACTAGAGGTTATCAGGGAATCATTACCATCGCCACCATCTAATATGTTGGCATTTGAACCGTAAAGATTCAATGTATCGTTACCAATACCACCGTTGAGGGTGTTATTACCTGAGGTATTAGAGGCTATCAGGGAATCATTACCATCGCCTCCATCTAATAGATTATCATCTGTTGAACCGTAAACATTCAATGTATCGTTACCAATACCACCGTTGAGGGTGTTATCGCCAGATATGCTACCCTGAACGTAATTTCCGAATTCGTCGTAAATGTAACTCAAGACCCGTAAAGAATCATTACCATTGCCTCCATTGAGGAGGTGATTTCCTGTTGAAAGACTAATATCCAAGAAATCTTCACCAGCGCCGCCATCTATTGTATCGTTACCATTGCCTGAGCGGAGCGTATCATTACCATTGCTTCCCAGAAGATAATCATCGTAGCCTGTACCTGTAATATTTAATTGTTCGATATTCTTGTAGCTAAACACTGTTGTGTCCGCCGTCGTAGAAATTACTGTAGTGTTAGTAGTAGGATTGAAAGTCGAAGTAATTCCGGTGGTAGCACTGCTATAACTGAAAGACAAGGTGTCGTTACCTGTTCCCCCGTCTACTGTTTGAGTTACTAACGTCGATAGGGAGCCGAAATTTAAGGAATCATTGCCATTGCCGCCATTAAGGGTGTTATTGCCATCGCCACCATTGAGAGTATCATTGCCATCGCCACCGTTGAGAGTATTATTGCCATCGCCACCCCTCAAAATGTCATTGCCACTTAAGCCTTCAATAATGTCATCACCCCCTTGACCATTGATCACATCATTGGAATTGTCAAATCCACTAACATTGTTGGATAAGTCGTTTAGGAAGGTGACTGTGTTTTTTCTAAAAACAGTGCTTTGGGTGGAGTTGGCATCGAAGACATCAAAGCTGTCGGTGATCGTAGTTTGCCCATAAAACAGAATATTACCTAAATCTACATTAGCTCCAGTAGATTTGCTGAGGTTTTCCAGGTTTTCTAGGGCAAAATTTTCCAGGATGAATTTGTAATTACCATACCCTTGAAAGCTGATTGACAAACTTGTGCCATTCTGGGTGAGAAGCAAATTGTTGGCAGTGAAGCCACTATTGTCCTGGAATATCAGAGTATCCACTTCGGCTATGATTGCTGCTGTGGGGTTTGTTCCTTTACCTACTCCAGTAAAATCGGCGATTGTATGAGTGCCAGTATTAATCGTGTAGTTGCTTAAGCCTTTGTAAACAAATTTATCCTTACCACCGCCGCCTGTGAGGCTATCCTTACCACCACCGCCTGTAAGACTATCATCGCCATTACCACCATTGAGGGTGTTATTACCAGTGGCACCAGAGGCTGTTAGAGTATCATTGCCATCGCCCCCAGAAAGCAGGTTTTTGCCAGATGAACGAGAGTCGAAGTAGGAGTCAAAATATTGGTCAACATAGCCAGAGATATCTAGAAAATCATTGCCATCACCCCCAAAAAGCAGGTTATCGCCTGATGAACCACTAGCACTTAAGGTATCATCACCAGCACCACCGTTGAGGGTGTTATCGCCATCTGAGCCAGAGTTAGACGCTGTGTACTCCTCACTTCTTTGACTCCCAGAGATAGAGAGAGAATCATTGCCGTCGCCTCCATCTAAGAGGTTATCGCCTGATGAACCGCTAGCATTTAAAGTATCATCACCAGCACCACCGTTGAGGGTATTGTTGCCTAAAGAGCGATCGTTGTAGTCTGGTAAGTAGGCGTTGTATTCGTCGCTGCCAGAGGTGGAGAGAAAATCATTGCCATCGCCACCAAAAAGCCGATTATTGCTTGAGGGGGAGTCAGCATACAAAGTATCGTCACCAACACCACCGTTGAGGGTATTATTGCCTGCACCACCCCTCAAAAGGTCATTGCCACTTAAGCCTTCAATAATGTCATCACCCCCTTGACCATTGATCACATCATTTGAATTGTCAAATCCACTAACATTGTTAGATAGGTCATTTAGGAAGGTGACTGTGTTTTTTTTAAAGACAGTGCTTTGGGTGGAGTTGGCATCGAAGACATCAAAGCTGTCAGTGATCGTAGTTTGCCCATAAAATAGAATATTGCCTAAGTCTACAGTGGCCCCAGTGGATTTGCTGAGGTTATCAAGGTTGGACAGAGCAAAGTTTTCCAGAATAAATTTGTAATAACCAAACCCTTGAAAGCTGATTGACAAACTTGTGCCATTCTGGGTGAGGAGCAAGTTTTGGGCAGTGAAGCCACTATTCTTCTGGAAACTCAGGGTATCCACTTCGGCAATGACCGCTGCTGTGGGGTTTGTTCCTTTACCTACTCCACCGAAATCGGTGATCGTATTAATGTAGTTTGAGCCGCCGTAAAAAAATATATCGTTGCCACCGCCACCAGTTAGAGTGTCGTAGTTATCGTAGTAATCGGAAGTGCCCTTTAGGGTGTCGTTACCGCTGGTTCCAATGATAATTGCCATAACTTTTTCCTACCTGAATCGATTTTTGGAGTAACTTTAGTTGTCAATAATCGAGTTAGTGCTGTTTGATAGCACAAATAATTTGCCAAAAGTTGAAGCTTTCGGCATACTTTATTCACTCTTTAGATAGATAGACTCGCCAACTGTTCATTAAAGATTTCCCCTTTAATTCGCTTACAAAAATTACTTATCCCAGTATTAAGGACTATCTAAGTCTTAAGCACTGTACAAAATTTAGTTGGTTTGTCAATGCATAAGTCTTACTAGTTTAAAAATAGGGAACACTTGAGACAGCATAAAATAGGAAATCTTTATGCATTCGTTGCCGCCGTAGGAATCGCCCTGGAATTTCTATCTGGAAAATAGGAAACATCAAAATAACCCGACAATAACTAAATATCGAATAATTACTTAGATGTCTATCTTTTCAAAGAATCTTTGCATACTCTTCATATTTGTAACCGTTCAAGCGGGGGTAAGAGAGCGATGCGGCGGTCAACTACGCAAACAATGGTAATCAAAATCTACTAAATTAAGTACACCAAAATGCTAAATATGTATAAGGTTTTATGAGGAATCGTATAAAATGCTTACTGTTGCTAAAGGCAAGCGAGTTGCGAGCGTAATCTTTTCTTTCACCATCTTGCTTTACAGTCAAGTTGCATCAGCTGCTTTAACTTTACCCCTACGCAGCAAAAAGGGAATGGTAGTTTCAGCCCATCCCCTAGCAAGTGAGGCGGGAATTTCAATGTTACGCAAAGGGGGTAATGCGGTGGATGCAGCTGTAGCCACAACCTTTGCCCTTTCGGTAGTTGAGCCTTTTTCAGCCGGAATCGGCGGCGGCGGATTTTTACTGATGCACTCTGAGAAAACTGGCGACATGAAAGCGTTAGATTTCCGCGAACGCGCACCCCTGAAAGCTACAAGAAATATGTATCTAGATGCAGCAGGAAAGGTGCGTCCGAATGCAAGTATTGATGGTTATTTGGCAGTAGCGACACCAGGAACGGTGGCGGGACTTTATGAAGTGCATCGTCGTTATGGTAAACTTTCTTGGCAAGAGGTAATGAAACCTGCGATCGCACTCGCTAAAGATGGCTTTATTCTTGGCAATGTGCTAACTCAGAGGCTCAACCAGCGCCAGCAAGTAATTCTCAATAATCCCGCCGCGCGAGAAATTTTCACTCGCAATGGTGAATTTTACCAACCAGGGGAGAAGTTAGTGCAGCGTGATTTGGCACGCACCTTAACAGCAATTGCCAAAAATCCCCAAAGTTTTTACACCGGAAGTATTGCTCGTGCGATCGCTTCTGATATGGTAAAAAATGGTGGTTTAATTACTCTCGAAGACCTGAAAGCCTATAAACCAATTTGGCGCACTCCCGTTTGTGGCAACTTCCGCAAAGCTAAAATTTGCTCAATGCCACCACCATCATCAGGAGGCGTTCACCTATTGCAGATTTTAAATATTATCGGTGACACTGATTTAAAATCTTTAGGATGGCATCATCCAGACGCGATACATTTAATGGTAGAAGCAATGAAGATTGCTTACAGCGATCGCTCAAAATATTTAGGCGATCCTGATTTTGTCAAAGTCCCTGTACAAGAACTGCTCAGTCCAGCTTACGCTAAAAAACGCCGTCAAGAAATTAATATGCAAATGGCTCGACCCTCCACCGAAGTCAAGCCAGTAGATTTAAATTCAAAATGTCTGCGTCTTCCCTCATCTTCCCCTACTTCCGCTGCCTCATCCCCTTGTCTTCCGCATGAATCTCTCCAAACCACTCATCTGAATGTTGTGGATGAACAACACAATGCCGTAAGTCTAACTTTTACGATTAACCTTGGTTTTGGTGCTGGTGTGGTGACACCGGGAACTGGAATTGTTCTCAACAATGAGATGGATGATTTTGCAGCTGCGCCAGGAGTGCCTAATGCTTTTGGTTTAGTTGGTAACGATGCCAACAGCATTGCACCCCGCAAAACTCCCTTATCCAGCATGACTCCCACAATTGTCACAGAAAATGGTCATTTTCGGATGGCAGCGGGCGCACCTGGAGGTAGCACTATCATCACCCAGGTTTTGCAAGTAATCCTGAATGTGCTGGAATACAACATGGATGTTGGTGCGGCTGTTTCTGTTCCACGCATACATCATCAATGGCTGCCAGATGAGTTGCGCGTCGAATCCTGGGGCTTGGATGCTCTAACTTTGCAAGATTTACGCAGACGGGGACACAAAATAAAGGAAACTACTCCTTGGGGTAATGGTAACGCGATCGCTGTTACATCTGATGGAACTTTAGAAGGAGCCGCCGATCCTCGCGGTGAAGGTTCCCCCAGAGGTTTGTGAAAAAGAGGCAAGGAAGCCAAGAATAACCAATGACTAATGACTATTGACAAATGACTATTGATTTTGGATTGTTGACTCTGCGTAACTGCTGCTGCCAAACTCGTTTGCTCGTGCGCTAGGTACTAGTGTCCAACCTGCTTTCAAAAGTTTTTGATAAGTTGCCCAGCCTTTAGAACCACCTGGTATTTGATAATCTGGGACTGCAAAATGTCCAAAAGCTGTGTAGGGACGCCAGGGTTGATTGGGTTCTGTCTGCAAATACAAAATTTTCTCTCCGTCACCACCAGACTTAGATAACCAGCACATTTGTCGATGCATTGCAAACTCCTTTGCTTTTAGCTAATGATGCATAATAGCTGATCTTTGTCAAGCTAATTATCACCCTTGGGGATAATTTTTTGCCTAATACTTTAGACAAAATGTAATTAAGTTCTATCCACTGCGGGATAATAGCCTAACAACTCATAGCCTGGAAGACAGCTGCTAACGGGACATAAAGATAAACAGCTTTGCCTCACCTTGCTTATCAGGTGAGATTTTTCTCATGTTATCCGCGTTTTTTGCGATCGTGTGTAACAATAACTACTGTTTTTATTGAAGTTTACAATCAGAGTATTTGTTTTTCTGCTTACATATATAAGCACATATTTTGAAAATTACTTGTAAAGTTCTTTTGATTAAACACTAAGCTAAAACACATCTAAATTGCACAATTACTTTATCTGGTTGTTCCCAAAGTTTTGATGCATGTTTTAAAAAGTGATCCTCCTACAGATGCTCGCTCCTCTCTACAAGACGCTGCGCGTAGCTTGCTTACCCATAAGGGTACGCTACCGCTGCGCTAACAAATCGTCGCGCCGCTCCGACTTTTCGCTACGACGGGCTGCGCCAACGTCGAAAGCCTCCGCTCAGACTTCTCTGTTTGTCATTAGTTAAAAGTACTTATAAAAGACAAATGACTAATAACAGTCTTAACCAAAGAATGTAAAACTTAGACATAACTAGTGTCAAATTTCATGAATTTACCGTATATTTACGGTAAAACTGTTGTTTTTACTGAGAGGTGTATGGGAAAATACGAACATCATAAATAATTTTGTCAGTCGAGTAGGATTTAACAAAATGAAAGCAGTCGGTATTTACACCCTTGCAAATGATGCTGTATTTGACCAGTTAGTTGCCTTGCTAAATAGTATTGAAGTCAATGTTAGCCAAGACATTCCTGTATGTGTTATTCCTTATAATGATCAATTAGAGAAGGTTAATCAGGAAATTAAATCTAGAAAAAATGTCACTCTGTTTGAAAATAGGGAATCTATTCTACGGTGGGATAATTTTGCAAATGAAGTTTGGGCTGTACATCCATCAGCAAAACAAGGGCATTTATATCGCAATTCTTGGTATCTCAGCCCCTTGTTAAGAAAGCTATGCGCTTTTGATGGAGAATTTGAAAAATTTGTGTTTTATGATGCTGATAGTTTAGCAATGAAACCCCTAAAAAATTTATTAGATAAGCTTGATATATACGATTTTATATTTGATGATTGGGAACATAAAAAGTCCAGGTTAAATGCCGCTTTGGATTTATCAATTATAGAAAAATCTGGTTTTTATAAAGAGGAAGATGTACGTTCTAAGCTGCACTGCTCTAGTTTTTTTGCATCTAAAAAGTTTATTTTTTCTCCACAGGAGTTAGAATATTTAAAAACGTTGTTAATTGAAAAAGATGAAATTAAATGGGTACGTAAACATTGGGATGATGCCTTTTTATTCAACTATATGACATTAAGGTGCAATCGCCCAATTTTCAACTTCACACTTAGCTCTAATGGTGCAGATATAACTGGTAACTGTGCTAATGCAGATCCCTTTGTGAATATTAATAATGTTCTTTACAACCAAGACGGATTAAAACCCATTTATCGCCTTCACTACATGAGCTATTCTTCTAGAGATTTCGCAAGCTTATGTCAAGGAGAAGATATTAATATTCGCTATCGAGACGAATTTTTACACTATCGTTTTCTCAAACAACCAGAAAAAAAGCCAACACGACTAAAACCACCTAGTTTGATTACAAAAACTAATAGATTATTTAACAAAACTGTGAAAAAAATTCAAATCAGCATCTCATAAGTCTGCCCATAATAATCGGCATTTATAATGTTGTGAAAATATCTCAAAAAATAAAGTATTATTCTATACTAAAGTATACTGTCATGAAAATTTTAGTTTCGCTACCACGCAACCATCAAAATTTTAATAGCATTGACAATGTTTTGGATGGTACTGCTTCTTGTTCTGGTACTGATGGAGCAATTATCCGCATGGCGGGTATGCTTAGTGATGCAGGTATTGATGTTACTCTCAGCAGTGCAGTTGAAATTGAGAGTACAAAATTAACCTGTGTGAAGCATGATTTTATAGATACTGCTAAATTTGACAAATTAGTAGTACACCAATCTCACTGGAATGGCAATGAACTTAGTTTTGGAAATCAGTTTTTAAGTAAAACATTTCTTTGGCTGCATAATAGAACATCTTGGTCTTTTGTGAGTAGTTTTTTAAATAAAGGCGGTAATCGGATTATTTGCCCTTCAATTTCTCATGCAAATGTTTACAGGGCGATACCACAGTGGGCACGAAAAGTAAATGTAGTTTATAATTCCTACTGCCCTACGTTTAAACCAACTTTAGAACAGCAAGAACCAATATTACTATTTGTGGGAGCTGTCACACCCAGCAAGGGTTTTGTAGAATTGATGCAAGTGTGGTCTCATCTAGTCCAACAAGAAGTAAACTTGCAATTAGCGGTTGCTGGTAGTTTGAGTCTACACCAAGGGTCTAAATTTCAACAAGGTAGTTTAGGAGTCGCCTCATCCGAGTTTGAAAATAACTATATTCAACCTTGGTTAAAAACTTTACCAGAGAAATACCAACCTGATTTCCTTGGTGCTTTATCACCTGAGTCATTGCGGAAAGCAATAGGCAAATCTTGGGCTGTGATTGTTAATCCTTCCTGGAACAAAAGTATAATTGAAACATTTTGTGTAGCAGCAATAGATGCCCAGGCGTGCGATCGCACAGTATTTTCATTAGCAGAGGGTGGACTTAAAGAAACTGTCTACCGTGGTAAGTTCAAATCATTAGCTAATGAGCAATCTACCGAAGCTCTCAGTAAACTAATTATCAATGGGTTAACTCATAACGAGTTAGTGGTAGAAAATGGGAAATTAGCGGGAAAATTTGTCAGAAATAAATTCGGAACACAAGCTATTTGTAAGTCTTGGATAGCATTATTGTCAGGACAGCAAACTTTCCCAGTTTTACCTAAAAACTGGGAAAGTAGGCGAGACTTTTGGTGCGATATTCTGCGTACTAGTGGTACATCAAGGCTGATTAGTCAATATCGCTAGATATTTCAGTAATTGGTAGTGGTAAATATGTAGCGATCGCCCTCTTAAGTCTAGAGATTTAGACACCCGATTTCTTCAAGAAGTCGGGTATCTGGACAGCAATTTCGGTTATTAGAAGGATGGAGCATACAACTTATCGCCGACAATCTGGCGAATTGTCTCTACTATTTGGCTGTATGCAAGGTTAGATAAAACTGGTTGTGCTGTTTGCAACTGAATTTCTCGATCTAAATCAATCCATGACTTGCAGCCAGCGTATTTAGCGTAATAGGGAATTTCTTGCTCTTGGGGTAGTTTATATGTCCGCAGAAGCAGAATATAAAGAGGTTGACGTGCTTTCCATTTGAGGCGATCGCTAATAAAATGCTCGTTCCAAATATGGAAGGGAAGTAAGCTGTTGACAATAGACTCGTCACTGACTGGCAAAATATCTGTAATTTCAGCCCAACTGCCAATGCGAATTGTTTCAGGATGCCAGCCTGATGTTACTGGATAGACATTATTGGCATATTCAGCTTTCAGCATGAAAGCTTGTTGATGTTCATAAGTAGGGTAAAGCAAAATTTGCTTGTGGGCAACTTGGAAATGTCCATGTCGTTCATGGATTCCGCCTTTGCGGAGCAACATAATTGTTTTGCCACTTTCCAAGGCATTTATGGCAACTGCCCATTCTTTGAGAGCATGAAAAGTTGTAGTCAATTCCATCGGCATCTACTGTAACTCTGATTTTATTTGAAGCTAAAACTGATAAAGTATGAAACTGTCCAAGGTAATGAATTAGGAGCGTTGCATATTTGCAGGATGATTTTGCTAGTTTTGTGAGATGGGCATCTTGCCCGTCCTTTGTATTTCAGGGCGGGCGAGACGCCCACCCTACAAGAATCATCCCTTGATTCAGCTTATGTGGAATTGATGACAATGCAGTTTGGTTACTATGCTTAATCTATCCAAAATTCCTTTAACTTTCTTCAAAAGAGAGTTGGGAATTAAATTTCTGACTCTAGATTGCAAAATCTAACAAAACGTCAACTTTAGTTAACCAAGGGTTGCAACTCACAAATTAAGTGATAATTTAGATAGTAGGACACCGAACGAAATAAAACCAAACAAAAAGGGTTAATGACTTAGTGTCCCCTTGTCATCAGCCCAAGCAAATTTCAGCATATCAAATGTAATAGAAGTGGCAAAAAGCTTAATGTAGAAGGCAAAGCCAAATCCTCAAGCGGAAAAACGCAAGAATGCTGAGTTTGTTAGTTTTTCAGTCCACCTTAGTTATTAACCTTCAGTTAGTTAATTAGTTTAAAATTTGAAACCTGTAAACTCGATAAAACCTGGTCAACCTCGACCAGGTTTTTGGTATTTTACTGTAATATGATTTTCTCGGTACGGCAGCGAGTGCCAGCGAGGCTTTGTTGAGTTAAGCAAAGCGTAACCCAACCTAGAATTTTTCACAAAACCAAGCATATTGGATAGACTCTAGCTAATTTTCCAGCAGGGAATAAAATAGAACAGCAACATATCCTGCTAGGAGAATTTGATGAAAAAGTATCGCTTTTTAAATAAGATTACTACAGCTATGATTGTAGCTGCTCTTTCTTTTTCGTGTAAGTCTTCTGTTAGTAGAAATGCAGAACAGGCAAAAGCAACTGAGAAACCGAAGCCACAACAAAATCTTATCTATGGCGATTTAATTATTAAAGAACAATCAGATTATCTGATGATTCCTGTTAGTCTTGCAGAGCAAAATGAAGATAAAGGAATTGATTTAAACCTTTCACGTTCTTATGAAAATGAAAGAAATAATCAATTGTCTAACATCATATTTTATCAAAAGCAAGGTAGTGAAGCTCATCTTTTATTAAATAAAAAAGCCATTATCACCTCCTTCGATTTATTGGAAGTAAAAGCGGCAGAGAAGCCCACCACCAGAGTTTGGTTATATAAAATCATTGACCAAGATACAAATACAGATAAAAAACTTAACAGCGAAGATGCTACTATTGGCTATCTTTCTGATCTATCAGGTAAGAACCTCCAGCAAATTACCCCAAATAATACTCGAATAATCAGTTGGGTTGTTGTTCCAAGTCAAAATGCAATTTTTCTAAAAATTATTAAAGACTCGGATAATGATAAAAAGTTTACAAAAGAAGACAAAACCAATTTTGTGAGGGTTAACCTCGATAAAATCGGTATGGGAACTGAAATTATTAGTGACCAAATAGAGCAAGAAATTAAATCTTACGTTTTTAAATAAGCTTATTCCTAGTAAGCCTCTGGAGGCGCTTACTACAAACCTTTAATCCAATACGCTTGGGTTAAGGGTTATTGGTGTAGATAATTGGTTTTTCAAGACGCGATAAATCGCGTCTCTACATGAGGGTTTTGTTGCTCATTCTCAACTGTATTAACCTTTACAAAACCCAATCGCATAAAAGTTGGTTTACTTTATCGGGTACTTCGTCGTGGGGACAATGACCTGCTGTTAAGAAATGCTCTGTGAGTTGAGGACAATATTGACGAAACTTTTGCGAACGTTCTCTAGCATTCATCCACGGATCGGCTTCTCCCCATAACATTAACAGAGAACAAGTTAATTGCTTTAGTAGTATATCAACTTTTTCCCCTTGAGGACTGCTAAAAACTGAAACAAATACATCCAATGCACCTGGATCAAAAGCAGGGCGAGAAATTTCTTCTACCAATTGGTCTGTAACTGCACTTTTATCAAGGTATACCTTTTCTAAAGTTTGGCGAATTACCCAACGTTGTCGTACATATTGAAATAACACAAACTGAGCTAAAGGTTGTTGAAAAATCCATTTAACTGAGTCACCCAGAAGTTTCTCTAAAGAAGAGGGTTGTTTGGGTGGCTGAATTTCGCTTTGCAAAGCTTCAGGTTCAGATGTTGGCTGGTTTTCGCTAAAAGGCCCGGCACTATTGAGCAAGACTAAACCAGCTGCACTGTCGGGACGTTGTGCCGCAACACACAAGCAAGCATAACCACCAAGAGAATTACCGGCTAATACTGCTTTTTCACCAATCACTTCGCTGATAAAATCATGAAGTTGATCGCGCCACAAGTCGCCACCGTACTGCAATTTTGGTTTTGCCGATCGCCCGAATCCCAAAAGGTCGATCGCAAATACTTCAAAATCTT
>CAXUOL010000106.1:0-13442 GCA_964252435.1 uncultured Nostoc sp. | reverse complement strand
AGCCAAGCAGAAGCTTACGCATCTCTTGTCATGCTGGGATACAAGAACATTATTACCGAAGTCGGACACCACGCCCCCGGATTTTATAGTGCCATGTTCTTGGATCGTTCGCTAGAGGACATGGGAATTTTTACAGTTCAACAATTGCGCGATCGCTTTCGAGAAAAGCACGGACTTTTAGGACATCTTTCTGGTTTCATTCCTGGTATTCTCGCACCTGCGGGGCCTTTGGGACAAGGGCAACACTTTGCAATGGCGGCTGCACTGTTACACAAAGATAAGTTATTCCCCTTTACAGTTGGGGATGGTGGATTGGGTGAGCCTTATATTGTAAGTGCGATCGCCCACTTCCATACTGCTTATCCTGTTGTCACCAACTTTTTACCAATACTAGTGTGGAACGGTTACAGCCAAGAACATCACAGCATGGTTTCTTTAAAAACCAACCCAGAGATGCAAGCATATTGGCAGGGTAACGGTTTTGATGAAGTTGTATTAGTTGATGCCAAAGATTTCGATGATCAAAACCAGCCAGGGGATTACGTTGATAGTACTGCTTTTTGCTTTGAGAAGCGCCTAGAATTCACTCAAGCAGTACTTTCGGGTGTGGATAAAGCAGCGCGATCGGCTCTTGGTGGTAAACTTACCGTCTTCATTATTAAACAACTCAAAGGTGCAGGAGTCCACGCGCGGGGTGCAAAATCTCACAATCTCTATCCTAAAGATACGTTGGATGCGCCGCATATTATTAGTGCATTGCAAACCCGTGCTTTGTCTGCCCAAGCTTGGCAATTAGTTAGAACAAATGCCGAACGCGCCGGTGGTGGTCCAGCTGCAAAAACTGTGGTGACAGAATTTGAATTCCCATTACCAGAATTAGGCGAATTACCTTTAGAAGAATATGCAGTCGGTGGCGAACCAAAAGTTTCCACAACCGCGATGGGACGATTGGTAGGAATAGTTGGAAATAAAGATCGGAATTTCCTTGTCACCAACGCCGATGGTAATGAAGCATCTGGAATTGCTAACATTAACCAAGCATTAAAGATTATCCACCCCACAACTGACGAGTTATATAATCAAGCGCCAAACGGACAAGTTTATGAACCATTGAGTGAAGATGCTTGTGCCGGTTTAGCTGCGGGTTTGGCGTTAATGGGTGCGAGAACTTTGTGGTGTTCCTACGAATCTTTTGCCATTAACGGAGTACCAATTTGGCAAACTGTGACTCAAGCAATGGCAGAATTGCGCCGTCCCACACCCTCGACTATTACTTTATTCACAGCAGGTGCATTAGAGCAAGGGCGCAACGGTTGGACTCACCAACGTCCTGAAATTGAAGCTTACTTTGCTTCGCTGATGCGAAATGGAAATGTTTTTCCATTATTTCCCCCCGATGCTAACAGTATCCAAGTCTGTTATGACTGGGCATTGAAAACTAAGAATAAGGGAATTGTAATTACTGCAAGTAAATCGCCGTTGCAAATTCGCACAACTTTAGAACAAACTCGTCAAGGGTTGCGCGATGGTGCAGTACTATTACATGAAGTTGCTGGCGATAAACAAGTTGTATTTGCTGTAATTGGCGATATGACATTAATGCCAGTATTTGAAGCTGCTGCTTTCTTGGAAACTGAAGGTATTGGTGCCAAGATAGTTTCTGTCATCAATCCTCGGCAATTGTACCGTAGCAATGATACCGCGTGGGATACCTGTTCCCAAGCCGAAGGCGGTTTCTTGGATGATGCAAAATTTGCCGAATTATTTGATGGCGATGCGTTAATTGCTGTGACGGGTGGTGCGGCGGCGGTACTCGAACCAATTTTGTTGAGGAGTACAGTGAAGCGCGACACTTTTGCGTGGAAGCGTGGCGAAACTACAGCGAGTGCTGGAGAGTTGATGGCGTTTAATGGATTGACTGCTGAGGCGTTGACGAAACGTGCGATCGCGTTAGTCCATTAATATTCTATGTAGTTTAAATGTAATATTCCTATCTAGTCTAAAACTGGGTAGGAATTTTTACGTTTAAAAAACTGGGATTATTACCTAAGTTAACTATTACAACTAACTGTTTTTGAGTCTAAAATGCTACAGTATTTTTTATGCCTAACTTCATCAAGTAATAACTCTTAGACAGTGATGCCTTCAAACTTCGACTTGAGACTGCAACATTTAGAAGACAACATTAAACAAGACCAGAATTTACTCAAAGAGTATGAAGATTCCTTGCGGTATGAAGATGATCCAAGTCGTAAGGCTAAGTACACAAGAGAAATTAAGCAATTGCGCGAATCGGCTAATCGTTATCAGAAGGAATACGATGAACTGCAAATGCAAATAACTGGTGAGCCAACTGCACAGATGCAGAACGTAGCCATTCAATTGCAACAGATAAACACCAGAATAGATAGATTATCTGCTGGTCAAAAGGCAATTTATGAAAATATTAAGGCTCTTCAGTTACTTTTATGGAGCCGAATAATAAATAAAATCTAATCAGAGTCTGTGTTCCTTGATGTGACTGGATTTTAAATTTTTGAGCCTTTCTACAAAACTGCTATTTTAATGCCTTACCATAAAACCAACGCAAGAGCCAAAATCCCTTATTATTGGGGATAGTCGGTTGCATCACTTTAAACTTAGGGCGATTAAGTTGAGGAACATCTGAATCAAGCTTTAGTTTAAGTGCCTGAGTGAAATCCGCTATTGCAAGGTCATAGTTGCCTTTAGTGTAGTATATTAGCCCTCGGTTATTGTAGGCTGGGACAAAGTTGGGCTGGAGTTTGAGAGTCTGATTGAGATCGGCAAGGGCGCGATCGTTGTCGCTTTTAGTCAAGTAGATTAGCCCACGATTAGCGTAGGCTTGGACAAAGTTAGGTTGAAGCTTAATAGTCTGATTGAAATCGGCGAGGGCGCGATCGTAGTCGCCTTTTTGTAAGTAAGCAGTTCCTCGGTAAAAGTCAACCAAACTCCGATCTAGTATTGAAGTAGTTTCTGTAATCTGGTTTAGGGCATCGCTGAAGCGTGCGATCGCACCGTCCCAATCTGCTACTGTGTAGCGAGTTATTCCCAGCGTAAAAAGGCTTAAGTAGCTCAACTCTTGTGAGAGACGAGTCTGCAACTTAAAACTCTTTAATTCGGCTATGGCTGATTCCTGCGGCATACCGTTTGCCTGTTTCCCCAGTTCAGGTAGGTCTTTCGATGGGTGCATAACTTCAAAGCGTGTGCTTATCTGTACAGCTACATCTGTTACTCCGTAGTCGCCCCAAATTACAATCGTTGCTTTATGCTTTTCTCCCTCACTACGGGCAATTTCTGATTCAGAGACGACCTGATTTAAACGTTGTATACGCACATCAGAATATTTTTTTGTGGCATTACTTAACCGATCGTAGATATTCTTAGTTACACGGTAGTTTTTTAGGTCAGGGCCTTCAAAATCGGCAACCAAAACGATAATATCTTTGCTAGGAAGGCTCTGGAAATATTGCCAACTTGCAAAGCCAGAAATACTTAAAATTGGGAGTAGAATCAGCCCAGCAAACGCTAACCTACGAACCAGTCTTCGCAATCGTTCTTTTTGCGAATGAGCTTTAACTTGCTCATCTGAGAGTGACGGTTCAAATGCCGAACGTGCCTTATCGTGTTTCTCTGGTTTCCAGAATCGAGCATAGTACAAGCAAATACTCAGTAGTAGTAAAATTCCAACAATTAGCGAAATCAGAGTTATTAGTCCAGCATCTTTGTCAGCAAAAAGTTTGACAAATCCATAAACGCTAGAAATAAACGAGATGACTGCTAGGACAAGGGCACTAGAATTTTTTACAAAGACCCCAAAGCTAGCGTTGGAATCATTATTACTGCTCATGAGCCAGTACTTGCACCTTTATTGTGTTAAATAAATGTTATATTAATTCGCTATAAGTTTGAGCTTCATTTTTTGCAATTAAGTGTTACACATTGTAGTAAAATATAATTTACTTATAAAAAATCATCGTTAATACAATCACATTTCTATACTTAAACCAGGCAATTAGACTTTATCTAAAAAAGTTTGAAGTCTGAATAAAAGATGTTAGTTAAAGTTAGCGATCGCCAGTGCCCAGTATCTAGCAATACACATCGCCTCATCACGAACCGTAACCATCCATATAATCTTTATTGGTAGATAAGTCACTCGCTGCCTGCTTACACACAACCAATGTATTCTTGAGCCAGAGTCAAAGCTGAAACCCCTAACTTTCTTTCTTGAGCAGATAACTCTTGCTTTTGTATTTTTGCAAGTAAAAATTCTACAAAATCTAATGCCTCTTGTTGCTTCTCAGGAGGTAATATTCTTACCTTGTTTATAATAATTTCCTCAATACTCATTTTCTATAGCCTCTGGTATCAACTAATATATTTTAAATTTTAAAATATTATTTGATTGTATGCCTTGATAAATTATAAATTTATCAGCCGCGATCGCACAATTTATTTTCTACCAATGCGACGTATTTGTATGCTGTGGAGTGAAACAACTGCCACAGTTTCCCCATCTAATGTGACAAATTCAACCTCATATCCTTTCCTACGCTGATGCACTAAAACAACTGTACCTATATCACCCTCTTATGGTTATAGCTAAAAAGGAAACCAAAAAACTAGGAGTTATAGTTGTAGTAGCACGGCAAGCTTAATTTATTGGGTTGAGTAATTCTGTTAATTATTGAATTTTGGTTTTCCTAAGTTTTTGAAACCCAACATTTTAAGCATGTCGCGATAGTAGGTTGGGTTGAGGAACGAAACCCAACATTCCCGTCTCTGTTAGGTTTCACTGCGTTCAACCCAACCTACAGTTAAGATTTCCGTACTACGCTTTAAAACCTACAAAGGCAGATTTTGAAGGTGAAACTATTTATTTCCTAAAATGATAGTTATATCATCTATTTCGGGAGTATAAATAATTCTCTTCACTATCCATGTTTTGTTTTTTAATTGTACTTCTTCACCTACTCTCGGAATAAATTGTAAGTTATAATACTTACCTAGAAATTCTTCTGCATTGCCTTTCCAAAAAATTGTTCTTGTCAGTTCACCTGTTTTGTTACTCATTTTTCTTCCTCCTAATATTATTTATTTCTTGCGGTTTGTTCTTACTAGAAAAAACTGTTTAAGCAGTTTCACTCAGTAACCGCAGAATAAATTGGAGTGGAATTTCTACTCGATCAGAGCGATTATTTAGTTCATTGCCTACTGCATCAATCGCTTGCTCTAGAAGATAGGCAAAAAGCAGCACATCTAGTTCTTGTGTTGTCTTTGGCAGGAAAGATTCTTGACTAGCAGTTTCTAAATAAGAGTTCAAAAAGCTAGTACTAACCCAGGTATACCAAAACTGTCCCCATTGTTCTATAAGGGGTAAATTTTCAGGCAGGATCATCCCAGATTCCTTTTGATAGCCCAGAGCTTCGTTAACTGCATAGTTGAAAGATAGCAACATTCCTGCTACATCTTGTAGAGGCGATCGCTTTATGCGTCGTTCGCTGAAACTGCGATCTGCTTCGCCTTCAAAATCAGGAATAATAAAATCTTTTCCTGTGTAAAATACTTGCGATAAATGGTAGTTTCCATGATGACGAGTACGTAATGCAGTAATTTTTTGCCCGACAACTAACTGAAAGCGTTCTAAGATTTTCTGTTGGCTATTAAGAACTTCTAATGCTAGTGGTTGAGTATCGGTTGACAAGTAGTTTGCTCGTTCTTTTAACAATCGAAATACTTGTCCAGTTAAGTTACGTGCATTTTGATATATCGAACGTTGATAAAGTGATGAAAAAGATTCTGGAGCAAAGTCTGAGCTATCTATATTTGTAGCCAGTGCTATATGGAATTCTGCTGTGGATTTACCCAATAGTTCAACACTTTGCAGATAAGAAGTGATAGTTGCAATTGCCAATTCTGGAATCTCAATTCTCTGTAAATCCAACAAGAAACCTGATGGCAGAGGTACTTCAGTAATAGTGGCGTGTTCTGTGGTCACTAAATCAAAGTACTTTTGCAAACTATCAAGGGTGTAGTCCCAGCCACTGCGGATATCTGAAATAAACTCTTGTAATATGCCTATAGTCGTGGCTTGGGCAGTTTTATTGCCTGTTTTATTTGCACGGCGGTACTCTAAAGCACCAGCTAGGAAAACTGAGTTTTGCAAGCATTTTTTCTGGTATAAAAAACGCCGGATTTCTAAATCTGGGTGCAAACCCTCTTCGACTTTGCGGAAGAGTTTCAACAACAAGCGATCGCCATAAACTATATAAGTATTAGTTTGTTCTTCTTTATTTAGGACAGTCGGCTCATGATTGGTTAACTCTCGGCGCAATTCGGAGAATGAATCAGTAGTAGTGCCAAATAATTCTCCGCTTATTCCTTTATAAGAGTGATGATTAGTGATGCCTACGGCCGGCACAGCCAACGCATCATCTAGCAGTGAGGTGAGAAAGTTCTTGTCTGCTAAAGCATCAAATAAAATTCCAACTTCTTGAGTATTGGCTGGAGGAGTGTCTATTTTGCCTTGCACCCCAAGCCGTGCAATTACAGCTTGCGGCATTTCTGCTAAAAGATGTGTTGCTTGCTCACCTTCTGCATAGGCGAGAAATAACAGATAAGTTTCGTGGTTTCCCTGGGTATAATCTACCTGCAACCAAACAATTTGAGCTATCTGCTGGTTATAGGGTAAAGAAATCGCTTCAATGATTTGTACTGATTGTATAGTCTGAGTTTTGCCGCCAAACCAGCTACAGGTATAGAGGTAATCCCGCAGTGTTGATTCTAGAATGCTTTTTGACTCTCGTTGTCCAATCACATTCTCCCATGAACCATTTACCAGCAAAGTTGCTAAGTCTGCTTGGGGTTTAGGGGGTTGAGTTGAGCTAGGTTTACGTTGTAAGGTGAACCAGTAAAACCCGTAAGGACTTAAGCTGAGGAAATAGGGCGATTCTGTAATCGCTGGAAACTCAGTGGAACCAAAAATTTCTACTGGTAGTAGCCCATTGAAGGTTGATAAATCTAATGCCACCGTTTGCACGTAACGAGATAAATTTGCTACTACCAAAACATCTTCTTCAGAGGTAATCCGGCTGAAGGCAAAAACTTTGCGATTATTAGACTGTAGCAATTCAAAACGCCCTTCACCCAATGCCGGAAACCGTTTGCGAGTAGCAATTAAACGTTTCATCCAATACCAGAGAGAATTGCTATTAGTCCGTTGTGCCTCGACGTTGAGTGCTTCGTAGTGATATTCTGAGTCAACGATGACGGGTAGATACAAGCGTTGCGGGTTGGTGCGACTAAAACCGGCGTTGCGGTCAGAACTCCACTGCATAGGTGTGCGAACACCATTGCGATCGCCTAGATAAACGTTATCTCCCATGCCAATTTCATCACCGTAGTAAAGTACGGGGGTTCCTGGCAAAGATAATAATAAACTATTGAGTAACTCAATTTGGCGGCGATCGTTGCCCAAAAGCGGCGCTAATCTGCGGCGGATGCCTAAATTTACCCGCATCATTGGGTCTTGTGCATAAGCCCCATACATAAAATCTCGGTCTTCATCTGTCACCATTTCTAAAGTCAGTTCGTCATGGTTGCGGAGGAACAATGCCCACTGACAGTTATCAGGAATCGATGGAGTTTGCTGGAGAATATCTACAATTGGGAAATTATCTTCCATCCGCACTGCCATAAACAAACGCGGCATTAGGGGAAAATGAAAGTTCATGTGACACTCATCCCCTGCACCGTAATATTGAGCTGCATCTTCAGGCCATTGGTTCGCCTCAGCTAGTAACATCCGGTTAGGAAATTTCGCGTCGATGTGCGATCGCAACTCCTTCAAATACGCATGGGTTTCGGGTAAGTTTTCGCAGTTCGTTCCTTGCCGTTCGTATAGATAAGGCACAGCATCCATGCGTAGTCCGTCTACACCCATCTCCAACCAAAAATCTAGAACATCAAATACTGCCTGACGCACCAAGGGATTGTCATAATTCAAATCCGGCTGATGGGAATAGAAACGATGCCAGCAATAAGCTTTGGCAACTGAATCCCAAGTCCAGTTAGATGTCTCAAAATCTTGAAAGATAATTCGCGCTTCTTGGTATTTTTCAGGAGTATCACTCCAAACATAAAAATCTCGCTCCTGACTTCCTTTCGGGGCGCGACGTGCTCTTTGAAACCAAGGATGTTGGTCAGAGGTATGGTTAATAATTAACTCAATAATTACCCGGATACCGCGCTGATGAGCAGCGCTCAAAAACGCTTTAAAGTCCTCCAATGTGCCATAGATAGGATTGATACTAGTGTAATCGGCAATATCGTAACCATCATCTCTGAGTGGTGAAGGAAAAAAAGGTAACAACCAAATAGCAGTAATACCTAAATCTTGTAAATAGTCTAGTTTTTCTGTCAGCCCTGGAAAATCACCAATACCATCACCATTACTGTCAGCAAATGTGCGAACACCTAGTTCGTAGATAATTGCATTTTTGAACCATAATGAGTCATCTTTCAAGCTGGAGTTTGGCATTATTTTAAAAAGATATGCGATCGCATATCTAATAGAACTATATTTTTACTTGATACAATCGCTGAGATTATCAGCTTATTTATCTTACACGAGTAATGTTTACACTTTCTTACTTAAGTAATGAAACTACCAAACGAGCTAGATTTAGTCATAAATAATCATACCAACTGCGTATATACATACAGCAGTTTTCATTGCAGCTGGTCGATCGCGATCGCCTGTCCGACGATAATTTCTACGAGTTCCTCCTTTGGTTGCTGGTTTAGTTGTTCTCGCTCTAGTTCTGGTGGCAGGTCTTTGTTCATGATTGCGATACTCTAACCTTTGTGGCTCCTTTGTCAATACCCCACCATCTGAATCCTTACAAGTAAATATATGCGACGATAGGATTAATTCATCACCTGCGATCGCGCAATTTCTCTTCTACCAATGGGACGTACTTGTATGCTGTAGAGTGAAATAATTGCCACAGTTTCCCCATCAAGTATGACAAATTCAACCTCATATCCTTTGCCACCCTGATGTACCAAAACAACTGTACCTATATCACCCTCTTCTAAACTAGATTTTAGGAGATCACTAGTCAGAATAACCCTATCAAGTTATTGAATTATTCTTCTCTCAGTTTCAGTGGTTATGAAGTAACAAACTTAGGATTTGAGCATTATATAGGACTCATATTTGATTGCGTGAAAAAACTCAGTACACCTTTATCAGAAGAATTCAGAACTCAGGAGTCAGAAAACAGGTATGAATTCTGTACGAGTGGGTGACGAATATTGGTTAAAACCTCGCCCCTGGTGGGCGAAAAAAATTAAAATATTCTCGCCTTAAAACTCTATCCCTTTATGGGTAGAGTATTCTGAATTCTGAATTCTGTATTCTGACTCCTGTTTTATTCCTTCTTCCCAGTCCCCGGTTTCTACGAGTAATTCACCGAATCAAATCGGATTGCTATATTTATTCTAGGATCTCAACTATACAAGATTAATTTATTATGAAATTTCAAGTAATTTTTACCTTTGATTCAGAATATGAAGGCTATGTTGCTGAGGTTCCCGAACTTCCAGGATGCGTGAGTCAAGGCAAAACACTAGATGAGGCAATTGAAAATATTAAAGATGCCATTACTGGATATCTTTATGTCCAAGCTAAACATGGCAAACCTTATATTGTTAAGGAATCGCAAGTCTTTATTGGAGAAGTTGTAGTATAAATGGGACGTTTATCAAATATCTCTGGTAAGGAAGCAGTCAAGATTTTTGAAAAATTTGGTTATGTATTAGATCATCAAACGGGAAGCCACATAATACTTTGGTGTGAATCAAAACAAACTTTATCAATTCCCAATCACCGAGAATTAGCACCTGGGTTACTTAGAAGTTTAGATTCGACAGGCAGGAATTACAGTTGATGAATTCCTCGAAAACAAATGAATTCAGAGACAAGCATCCCTATATTAGTCAGAATAACCTATTAAGTTCTTGAACATCATCGCTGTTAATCTTATAGCTTCAGTCAACTATAATATACCTAAGACTTTACACAAGGATGGAACCATGACTAACACTCAAAAGATGGTTCGCTTAAACTTAGATTTGTCACCTGAACTAAATCAGATATTAGACGAACTAGCAAAGAAAATAGGCACAAGTAAAAGTGATGTTCTAAGTCAGGCTATAACTTTGATGCAAATTATGGTTATAGCTAAAGAGGAAAGCAAAAAATTAGGAGTTCCAGAAGCTAATCAATTGATAGTGAATGAAATTATCCTCTCATCTGAACAGCAGCCAAAACCCCATGCATCAGAAGCTTTTTTAAAAACCTTTGGAACCTGGGAAGACACACGCACCGCAGAAGAAATTGTTGATGAAATATATTCAAGTCGTACTATAAGCGAGCGCAATTATCGCTTGTGAACTATTTACTCGACACTGATACGTGTATTTATTGGCTTAATGGTCGCCAGTCACTCAGAGATAAATTATTAGCAGCCGGATGGGATGAAGTATGCATTTGTGTCATCACTGCTGCAAAATTGTATTATGGTGCATACAATTCTAATCGAGTTTCAGAAAACTTAGCTAATGCAGAAAGATTTATTCAAAACTTACCCGTTCTACCTTTAACCGATCCTGCTCTGAGAAAGTATGGTGAATTAAAGGCAGAACTCCGTAAAATAGGACAAACTATTGCTGAATTTGATTTACTAATTGCTAGTGTTGCAGTTGCAGAAAATTACACTTTAGTAACAAACAATACTCGTCACTACAGCCGCATTTCTAATTTACAGTTGGAAAACTGGATTTCATCTTAAAAAATATTAAGTATTTTAAACTTTTGACTTAACTGCTTGCTGTGATGCTTGTAAAGTCTGAGGCAAACTCCAGTCGGGACGCAAGCTAGCGGCGTTGCGTAAATAAATATGATGAATTGAGGCGGAAGCTGGCAGATAGGCGTGGATTAAGAATCGAATGCAACGCTGTAAGCTGCCTTCGACGTGCATTTGTTGCACATCCAACATAGCCACATTATCCCAACCAGGACGCGCTCTTGCGATCGCAGCTGGAAAAATCGCATCCAAATCCCGTGTAACTGAGAAAGTCACACTAATCATATCCCCCGCCTGGAATTGATTTCGGTTTTCTAGTTCATCTAGTAGTTCTGTAACAACCTCTCGGATTACCTCAACAGTATTTTCTGAAGCGGTTGTTGCTCCACGAATAGCCCGCATTTGCCAGTCCACGCCAAAATCCTCCTTAAAACAAAAAAGTTAGGAGTTAGGAGTTGAGAATGAGAAGTTAAGATTTTTAACTCATAACTACTGTACAGACGCGATTAATCGCATCTCTCATAACTCCTAACTCATATTAAGGTCGATATAACCACAGAGGCAAACCACTAGTAGACATTTCAAATTCGAGCCAATCAATACCAGCCGCAATTCCTGATGAAAATTGACGACTCCCTGGTAGAAAGCGACTCAATAAGGGTTTACGTTCTTCTAGGGTATAGCAGAGAGTTTTTTCTGGATCGAGACCAACCAGTTCTGCTGTCCAACGACGGGCATCTTCTTCTGTGCCCAGGCGGTCTACAACACCCAAAGCTAGGGCTTGCTGTCCAGTAAAAATCCGCCCATCGGCGAAACTTTTCACAGCTTCTACTGTTAAAGAACGACCCTCAGCTACCGTTTGGACAAACTGCTGATAACTTGTGTCAATCAACTCTTGCAAAATGTTTTCTTCTGGTTGAGTCAGTTGTCGGTCAAAAGCCAAAATGTCTTTGTAAGGGCCAGACTTAATTACCTGGAAGGAAACACCGATTTTTTCTAGCAAGCGTTCCAAGTTATTCCCACGCAGAATCACACCAATGCTACCCGTAATCGTACCTGGGTTGGCGACGATGTGTTCGGCTCCCATGCCGATGTAGACTCCTCCAGAAGCCGAAATATTGCCAAAGCTAGCGACGATTTTGATTTTCTCGCGCAAACGCTTCAGGGCACTGTAGATTTCTTGAGAATCTCCGACTGTACCGCCAGGACTATCGATACGTAGCAATAATGCCGGAAACTTTTTTTCTTCTACAGTTTTCAGGGCTTCTAGGACGCGTTTGCGAGTAGCACTGGCGATCGCACCAGTAATTTCAATCCGCGCAATTTGTTTTCTAAACTTGGGCTTAAACGGCCAAACCATGAGCTGTCAACATACCTCGTAATAAATTCAATATAAGATCCCCAACGGTCAGACGACCTGCTTTCCTCTGTTAAGAAACATGAGTAGGCATTGTACTCGTCAGAATTTTAAGGAAATTTTTATATTTTTCAGTGAGTTTTATTTGATATTCTCAATTAATGCTAATCAAATCCTCAAAGATTGCAGATAACACAAAATGCCAAACTCTAGTTTAGCGTTAACGTGATGATTTAGAAAGGCTATTTTAGCTATTTTGCCAAATTAAAAATTCCCAATGCCTTGTTATTCTGACTTTTTGAATATTTGAGGACTGGTTTTACTACGGTCGCACACGTTTACTAGTTGTCAGTAATTAATAACTAATAACTAATCAATATATAAATATAAATATTTAATCAATCACTTCGACACTTAATTTAATTAATAAAAATCCATTCAGCAACACTAATCTTTGTTTAAGTTAAGACCAGTAGTACTTTCACTCTTGGAAATATCACTTTTTCCTGTCTTCTACAGCCCAATAATCTCCTGATAAAGCTATTTTCACTACTCAAGAATCTATCCGTAAAATTTGATACCGATAATAGACAAACATATCAAACAGTCCCCCAACGAAACTACAGGTCAAGCTAATTACAAATAATCCGCGTAGGGGAGTTCCACTGCCGAAGGTGGCGAGAAAATGCATAATCTCAGTTGCGATCGCCTCAGTTAAGTCTTGTAAGCCAGGGAAGTGACCAATGATGGATAGAAGGAGGAATCCGCCGCCAATGAAAAACATGGGAACGACAAAACTAAAAATGATTGTGAGTACTAGGGAGCGGAGAAAGTTAGTGAAAATAGTCATTTAAGACAAACTCCGTGAGTAGAGATGACAAAAGCTGAATAGCAGTTTGTCAATTTCTACAATACGGGCGATCGCTCCAGAGCAGCCAATCTGTCAAAAATCTTAAGTTTTCATTAAAATAAACGGCTAGCAGTTACAGCCCATGCTGGGGATATAAAAAGCAACTTAAATCTACAAAAACCTTGCAGAATGGAGGTTATAGCCAAGGGTACTACTTATGTATTGCTTTGCAGCACGTTTAAGAACAGCTTCATTTTCTGAGAACATCTTTAATCTAAGTTAATATTCAGCCTTCTTGAGGGAGCATGGGAGCAGGGGAGAAGTAGGAGTAAGTGCTTTCCCC
>CAXUOL010000105.1:0-13475 GCA_964252435.1 uncultured Nostoc sp. | reverse complement strand
CCACCAAATGGTAAAGACGAGACACCAACCTGCATAACTGTGTCGTTAATACAGACTCCACCAGAGGAAGTTTCCTGCAAAACTCGCTTTTGCAGGTTTTTATCTTGCGAAAATAAATATAACGCCAAGGGTTTGGGTCTAGAGTTAATCAAGGCGATCGCTTCTGCAATGTCAGTATATTCAATGATCGGTAAAATGGGCCCAAAGATTTCTTCCTGCATTACAGAATCTTCTAGTGAGACATTATCAATCAGTGTAGGGGCAATATAACGCTCTGAAGGTTGATTTTCTCCACCGATGACAACTTCACCGTCTTTGAGAAAACTCACCAACCTTTCAAAGTGTTTTTGACTGATAATCCGGGCATAATCAGGACTGTTTACAGGATTCTCACCATAAAATTCTTTTAAAGATTTTTCAAGACCATCTATTAAATCTTTCTTGATTGTTTTATTAACTAAAAGATAGTCAGGGGCGATACAAGTTTGTCCAGCATTAATAAATTTGCCCCAAGTAATTCGTCTGACAGTATGTTCCAGATTAATGTCAGTATCTACAATGCAAGGACTTTTCCCACCCAATTCTAAAGTCACTGGTGTGAGATATTTTGCTGCTGCTGCCATGATGATTTTGCCGACGGCTGTGCCACCAGTAAAAAAGATATGGTCAAACTTTTCTGCTAGTAGTTTTTGACTTGCTTCCACGCCTCCTTCTACTACTGCAAGATAAGCAGGATCAAAATGTTTAGCGATAATCTTAGTAATGACATCAGACGTATGAGAAGCAATTTCTGAAGGTTTGATAATTGCACAATTACCGGCTGCGATCGCACCTATTAACGGTGAAATAATTAACTGAAATGGATAGTTCCAAGGCCCAATAATTAAGACAACCCCTAACGGTTCTGGATAAATTCTGGCTGAGTAGGAAAAAAAATCCCAGGAAACCGCTGCTTTTTGGGGTTTAGTCCAGTTTTGAAGATGTTTGATGGCGTAATCAATATCCTTAATTACGCTGATTTCTGTAAGGTAAGTTTCTACTTCTGGTTTATGTAAATCCGCTTGTAATGCTTCGACTATTGACTGTTCATGCTCAATGATTGCTTGCTTAAGAGTTTTCAATTGCTCAATGCGAAAAGTTACATCTTTAGTTTTGCCCGTTTGAAAAAACTCTCGCTGATTCTGGATAATATTGCCAATATTAGATAATTCAGTGGTAATCATTGTTTTATCCTTTCAAAAACTATTTAATGCTAATGCTATTATCTCAGCATATTTGATTCGTCAATTTTTAGCGTTTAACTTTTTAATTTAAATTATCGGTAGATAGTAGTAAGGTTATAAATCATGAATTATCAGAATAAAAAACTCTACAATTCATGATTTATAACCTTACTAATTTTATCATATTTTGGTGGGTAGAAGCACAATAAATACACTACCTTTGCCCAACTCAGAATTAAGCAGAATAATGCCTTGATGTGCTTCGACAATTCGACGAGCAAGATACAGTCCTAAGCCACTACCAGAACTCTTGTGACTGCCTTGGCGAAATCGTTCAAATATGGTTGCTTGTTCTTCAGGGGGAATACCTGGGCCAGTATCCGCTATTTCAATTCTAATGTAGTCAACGGAATTGGATGTTTCAGAGAACTGAGATTGATTACTTTTGTTGAACTGGTGTTGAGAAGTAAGACGAATAGTCACAGACCCGGAGTCGGTAAATTTGATCGCATTGCCGATCAGGTTGGTAAATAGACGATGCAGTTCCAAGCGATCGCCCATCACTGTATTTGTGATTGATTCTTCAGTAATATCCAAATTTAGGGACAGCGTTTTATCTTGAGCTAAAGGTGACAATTCTCCAGTCACTTCATCTAGCAGTTGTCTTAGATTAACTGGTTGAAACGCCAAACTTTTGCGACCTGCTTCAAAACGATAAACTTCCAATAAAGTATTCACCATAGAAAGCAGGTTGATATTGCTACGCGCCATGATAGCGATTACTTCCTGCATTTGCGTTGATAATGTTCCCAATGCACCTTGCTGAAATAGCATTAACATCCGGTCAGCGGCTACCAAGGGAGTGCGTAAGTCGTGGGTGAGGCGGGAGACAAAATCTTCTCGCTGGCGGGCAATTTCATCACGTTCATCCATACTATGCTTCAAACGTAGGAGCGATCGCACTCGTGCCAGCAATTCATCTACCGTTACAGGTTTACGGATAAAATCATCAGCACCCAAGTCTAACCCGTGGGCGACATTGGGCGCATCGTGGGCAGTGATCAGCAATATGGGGATATATTGCGGCAATTTCATCTCTCCACGAATGTGCTTAGTGACTTCGTACCCATCCATATCTGGCATCATCAGATCCAGCAGAACTAAGTCACAAGGAGATGCTTTCAATTCTGCCAAGGCCGAAATCCCATTTTCTGCGGTGCTAATGGTGTAACCTTCTTCCTCCAAAATAGTTTTGATCAAAAACACGTTATCAGGAGAGTCATCGACAACCAGAATTTTGTCAGAGCGAGAAGATTGTGAAGTCATATAGATGCAAGGTACGGAGTAAAAGTAAATTTTTAGCGAAACTGGTTTATTGGTATAGTTTTCTAGGTATTCCCTTTAGATAAACTTCCTCCGAATAAAAATTGTTTACCAAGAAATTTATATAAATGTGTTTTAAAAACTACTTTACTTACCTTTCTAGCAGATAGCCACAAGCTAATTGAATTATGGCTCGTAAATTTCTAGAACTGAATACAGAGGATAGCGACACGATTTTGGTATCAGTTTAGTAAATAGATATATCAGTAGGTCAGATATCGGCTACTAACGAGTTACTTGTAAAAAAAGTAAAGATCAGCTTTGATGCTGTACATTGCAAGAAAATATACAGGACTTACGCAAAATAATGAAAAAACGAACCGCAAAGGACGCAAAGGACACAAAGGAATAAGAG
Source organism: uncultured Nostoc sp. (assembly GCA_964252435.1). GTDB lineage: Bacteria > Cyanobacteriota > Cyanobacteriia > Cyanobacteriales > Nostocaceae > Nostoc. The sequence goes on along the minus strand of CAXUOL010000105.1, from coordinate 10,514 downwards.
TTTCAGAGAGTTATTGCGTAAGTCCTAATATAGTCAAATTTGTCAAAATTTCTGGATATTGATCCGACTATGCCAACTTTGCCAGCAGCCAGCAAAAATGCCAGATTTTTCATCAGCTATCGCAGTCAAGATCCAGATTTGAGCCTTGCCCATAATTTTTATGAAGCTATTAAAGCTGCTGGGCACGAAGCATTCATGGCGGGTGAGAGTATTCGCTTAGGGGAAAACTGGCCTCAGCGCATTGATGAAGAATTAAAACTGTGTGATTACTTTTTGTTGCTGTTGTCAGAGCGATCGGCAACTAGCGAGATGGTGACAGAAGAGGTGAGACAGGCCAAAGAGTTACGAGATGGCAGCGATCGGCATAAGCCAGTGATTTTGCCCATTCGTGTTAACTTCCCTTGGAGTGCGCCACTGAATTATGATTTGCGGGGCTACTTACAACAGGTTCAGCAGCGAGAGTGGAATTCACCTGCCGATACTCCCAAAATTTTACAGGAAATTTTTAGTTTACTGGCAATCGATGATGTAGAAAGATTGGCAGATGGAGAGATGAGGAGTGATTTTTTCCCTTCATCACCCCCTCACCCTCTGACTCTTTCACCGCCTCTGCCAGTGGCAGAACCAGAATTGCCTGAAGGACAGGTGGATTTGGCTTCGGCATTTTATATTGAGCGTCCTCCCAGCGAATCTCGATGCTACGAGGCAATTTTGAAGCCAGGATCTCTGATTCGGATCAAAGCGCCCCGGCAGATGGGTAAAACCTCACTCATGGCGCGGATTCTTCATCAAGCGTCACAACAAGATTATCTAACCGTGCCTTTGAGCTTTCAATTGGCAGATGGAAAGGTTTTTGCAGATTTAGATAAGTTCCTTCAGTGGTTTTGTGCCAATGTCGGACGGAGGTTGAGGCTACCCAACAAGTTAGCAGATTACTGGGACGATATTTTTGGCAGTAAGGATAATTGCACCGCTTATTTCGAGGAGTATCTCTTGCCAGAAATCAACCAACCCTTAGCACTGGGATTGGATGAAGTTGATCGTATATTTCAATATCCCGAAATTGCTAATGACTTTTTTGGGCTGTTACGCGCTTGGCATGAAGATGCTAAAAACCGCGATATTTGGAAAAAACTGCGGTTGGTAGTAGTGCATTCCACAGAAGTTTATATTCCAATGAATATCAATCAATCGCCGTTTAATGTAGGCTTGCCGATTGAATTACCAGAGTTTAACACCCAACAGGTTCTTGATTTGGCACGAAGGCATGGACTCAATTGGAGTTTTACCCAAGTTGAACACCTAATGGCAATGGTGGGAGGACATCCCTATCTGGTACGAGTGGCACTTTATCATATTGCCAGACAGGATATTACGCTCAATCTGCTTTTGCAAACAGCCCCCACAGAAGCTGGGCCTTATAGCGACCATTTACGTCGGCATTTGTGGAATTTAGAACAGCGTCCAGAATTATTAGCTGCTATCAAAAAGGTAGTTGCCAATACTAGCCCCGTTCGGTTGAATTCGATACAATGCTTTAAATTACTCAGCATGGGCTTATTACAACAGCGAGGAAATGATGTAACACCACGTTGTGATTTGTATCGTCAATATTTTTGCGATCGCCTGAGAGTTAGCTGATGAACATAGAACAAAACCCAGCTTATGAATATCAAGTTGGTGGCAGTTTACCAGTTGATGCCCCCAGTTATGTAGTGCGACAAGCAGATACAGATTTGTATGAGACATTGAAGGCTAGAGAATTTTGTTATGTTCTAAATTCACGGCAGATGGGTAAGTCTAGTTTGCGAGTGCAAATTATGCAACGCTTGAAAGCAGAGGGCATTGCCTGTGCTGCAATTGACTTGACGGGAATTGGTAGCCAGAATATTACACCATATAACTGGTATACAGGTGTAGTACGTAGTTTAGTGAGTAGTTTTGAGCTTTCAGGAAAGTTTAATTTACGGAGTTGGTGGCGCGATCGGGATGAACTTTCTTCATTACAGCGATTAAGTGAATTTATCGAGCAAGTTCTGTTGCTTGAAGTTTCTCAATCTATTGTTATTTTTATTGATGAAATTGATAGTGTTCTCAGCCTGAATTTTTCGACTGACGACTTTTTTGCTTGGCTCAGGTTCTGCTATAACCAGCGTGTTGATAAACCAGCATACAAACGCCTTACATTTTGTCTGTTGGGAGTAGCTACTCCCTCGGATTTGATTAAAGATAAAAAGCGTACACCGTTTAATATAGGTCAAGCAATTGAATTAAAAGGTTTTGAATTGCATGAAGTCCAGCCTTTAGCTAAGGGATTAGTGGGAAAAGTCAATAATCCCCAGGCAGTGCTGCAAGAGGTCTTGGATTGGACATCTGGACAACCGTTTCTCACTCAAAAGCTTTGTAAATTTATCCAAACAGGTGATAAGAGTTTGAGGGTACAGGATGTGATTCAATCACAAACGATTAAAAATTGGGAATCACAAGACGAACCGGAGCATTTGAGGACGATACGCGATCGCATTCTCAGGAATGAGCAACGTGCTGGGCAAATGTTAATACTGTATCAGCAGATTTTACAGCAGGGAGAAATTGTTGGAGATAACAGTCCAGAGCAAATGCAATTACGACTATCGGGATTGGTAGTTGAGCGGCATCGGAAATTAATAGTTTATAACAGGATTTATCAGTTAGTTTTTAGTCAGAGTTGGGTTGATAAAGAATTAGGCAACTTACGCCCCTATGCCGAAGGAATAACAGCCTGGTTAGCCTCTGATTGCAAGGATGAGTCGCGTTTATTGCGAGGTAAGGCTTTGCAAGATGCACTGGAATGGTCAATAGGCAAAAACTTGAGTAATGAGGATCATAAGTTCTTCCATGCAAGCCAAGCCTCAGCTTGGAAATCAAACAGCTTCATGTTTAAAAATGGAGTAGCTTCTGATATTACGGAACTAATGATATTGTGTGATAACTTTCCTGAAGAAGCAGAATCATATCTATTCAATAGGTATTTAGAACAATGGCTAGTAGCACATTTAGGTAGAACAGATTTAGCAAATATATCAAGTGAAATTATCCATTTTTACCAAGAAGAAAAACGTAAAGGCTTGGAAATGTTTGTCCGAGAGCTTTCTAAAAGTGTAGGGGCTGAACCATATCCAGAAATTTTTGTACAACCAGATAGGGTAGATTTGGGTAAAATACCAGTTGGAGATCAAGCAATAATTGAATTACAAGTTGGAAATAATAGACGTGGGTTTGCATGGGGCTATGTAGATATTCAACCTCTACTTCCTGGCATAGTTTGTCTTCAAGAATTTAATTCTTTAAATGATAAAACCATTCAAATAAAGATGGATATGCTTGAGGTAAAACCTGGAGACTACCAATGTTGTATAGTTATTAAACTAGAAGGTATTAGAGAGAATTGTCGTATATATCTACAGTATAAAGTTATAAATAATCAAGTTAGTATTGAACCAAGAAACCTAGATTTTGGAGTGATATCAGATAACATAGTTAACGCTGCATTAAAAATTAATTGTAAAACTCCTAATGGAAAAATTAAGGGAACTGCTTTATCTGAGCAAAAATTAGTCAAAATAACTCCCTCTCGTTTTGAGGGTACATCCTTAGAATTTTATTTATCCGTAGATATAAGCTTACTGGCGGACGGTTTATATAATGATAATATTTATTTAATAACTAATAATGGCAAATATCAAGTACCAGTTGAATTTAGAGTACCGATCAGATGGGAGAACATTGCTGGCTTGGCTGGGATTTATAGCTTAGTAATAGGACTAGTAATGTGGGTTATACGAGCCATATTTGAAATATTAGTAGGAATAAATCAACTATGGATTTTTTCTTATCCAGTTTCTCAAGAAAAAGTTAAATTTTTCTCTTTAACTTGCTCTAGTTTATTTTCAAATGAATCAATAAATAATAATGTTACTAATTATACAGGTAATATCAGCATCTATTTGGCTGTATTTAACTGGTTATCTTTATTTATTATTGTGCAACTAATTTTCTCGAAAAATCCGTTACAAATTCTCCTAAATCTAATCCTAATTGTCGTAGATACGAATTTTTTTATATTATCTCTGGTTTTGATAAGTTTAATTTTGTTGCTTTTATATAATTTTTATACAATAATCCTTAACCTTTTAAACAACTTTATTTTTTTCAAAATGATTAATTCAATCTTTTTTTTCATTATTGAGGTGTCTGCTTATTCATTCGCATGGTTCGGAATCAAGCAACCATCAGTAGGCTGGTTATTATTAGGTTTGTTAATAGGTGGAAGTTTAGGTTTTTTTCAAGGAGTGAGAACTATCAAACAGTATTCTATATTTAAAGTAATTAGTTTTGTGCGATTTAGCACTATTGCTATAGTTTTAATAGTATTTTTAAGTGGATATTTAGCAACTTTTATTAATTTTGAAAATTTATGTTTTTTTAAAACATAAATTCCAGCATATATTACCTATGGTTGTTCATTTCTAAATATTACAATTGTTTCTAGGGGAACTTAAATCGACTGAGTGCGCCGGAGCGATCGCATTTATTTCTCAGAGGTGAGATTATCCAAAACTTGCTAAAATTCTGCTGTGGAAGGAATTGCGATGCCGAAGGCGGTTCGCTTCGCGACCATCGCACCCATTACACAATTTGCACTGAATTAGTATTAAATTATGTTAAATTAATTATCACTTTTTTGACGCGGATCTTCCTGAGGAGGATGCCAACCAACTCGCACCCAGAGCCGCCGAGATTTTTGAATGAACCCGTTACCATGACGTTCATCATTCATATCAAGTCGATTACAGGTTGCTCTACCTATTGGAGTTATTCCGACAATTTTTGTCCCATTTAAAGCCCAGATAAAATGTTCTGACCATTGTTGTTTACGAGGATTAAATAAAGGCACTTCCTCTTGAGTTTTCGGGTCAATTCCTGATCTAAAATTATAGCGACGTTCATTGCAGCGACGGCAAGATAAAGCTAAATTTTCCAGTTCATCTGAGCCACCTAAAGACTGTGGAATTAGATGATCGACCGTGAAGCGGTCAGTATTTACAAATTCTGAGGAGTGACAATATTCGCAGAGATATTTTGCTCTTTCACCGACGATTTCTCGGATGGAGTTGGAAACCATGTTGATTCAGCTGCTAAAACGGAATTAGCATAGGTAAAAATCTGCGCCAACTCAGATATACCATCTAACTCAGCTTTTTCTTCTGGCGTGATTAATCCAGATTTGCTTCGTTCTAGCAGCTCATCTGAACGCCCTTGCAGCTCCTCGGTAAACTTAAAAAGATTAAGATTATTCACTTTGTCGAGTTTGATTCCTGTTTCCAACCAGTATGAAGGTTCAATCATTAATTTCGGAGTCATCATGAGTTGAATATGGAATGCTGCACTTTGATTTTAGCTTTTAAAAAGTGCTAATGCTTACGCTCTAAAGAAAAGATTAAACTCAGCGAAACTGTCACCAGTCCCACAGGGGTACGCTAACGCACTCTCAAACTAAAACAGGCGATGGCTCTTGACTCGCCGAGTCAGCGTCTACGCTCATTCACCAGAGGCGATATTATCCAAAACTTGCTGAAATTCTGCTGTGGAAGGAATTGCGATCGCACTTTTGAGAAGCATTTTTAGCACAGATGGTTCTTCTATCCTATTGATAACTTCGACAATAGAGCTTGGCACTTCTCCAAACCGCGTTTCTAGAACTGCAATCACGCTTTCTCTAGCAGTTTCGACAATTCCTTCTTCTTTTGCTAGCCTTTCAATACTAGTTACGTACCGCATTCTATCTGCCTCCTCGTAACTTCTAACTTCTGTTTTAAAACTAAGTGCTAACTCTTTTGGCAAAACCATTATCCAGTCGATAAACCGAAATAACTCCCGAATATCTTCCCGGCTATATCCCCGTTCATACAGCCGTCTGACTAGGCTTAGTTTCCACTGTAGCCGATTTTCTGGGTTTCGTTGCGTTGCCTTGGTCTTGAGATGCGCCATCACAATTACACCAAAGGGGTTGGTTGTTTGCTCTAGGGTTTCCCACCTTTGCTCATAGTCCAACAGTTTCGCCACAGGAAACTCTAAGCTGACGCGACATCCCCCCAGTTGATAGCTGTAGCTGGAAGGTCGCCAATTCGCTTGTTCATCTGCTAAAACTGCTAAACTAATGACTCGCTTTTTATGGCGGTCAAATAAGCGGTAATTATATGTGTACATCCGTTCGGCAAATTGGCTGTCATATTGCCCTTGGACTTCCACATGAACTAATACCCAAGCTTCCTCTCCATCCAGTAGCCAAACTTTTGCAACTTTATCAACCAAACGTCGCCCAATTTCTGCATCCGGTTCTAGCTGTTGCAGTTCTGTGTCCAGAAATTCATAAGGTCGCGTCCAGTCGATTTCGGCATAAGCTTGAGTGAAAAAGAATTCCAGAAAGCAGGGAAAATATAGCTCAATAACTTCTTTCCAAGGACTATCGTAATCAGTAAGTTGCTCAGTCATGAATTAAAACAAAAAGTACCTCTGTGCCATTGGTAAAAGTGTCGCAGGTTCACAAATCAGCAACTCACCATCAGCCCTGACTTGGTATGTTTCTGGATCTACTTCAATGTAGGGTAGTGCATCATTCAGCTTCATATCTCGCTTACTTAATTGGCGTGTCCCAGAAACTGCAACTGCTGCCTTTTGTAAACCTAACTGGCTAGGGATTTCTTTCTCTAAAGCTGCTTGGGAAAGAAAAGTTAATGATGTGGCATGACGCGCCCCTGCAAAACTACCAAACATCGGTCGCATATACACTGGTTGCGGTGTGGGAATACTGGCGTTAGCATCGCCCATTTGCGACCATGCAATCATCCCGCCTTTAATCACTATCTCTGGTTTCACGCCAAAAAATGCAGGATGCCACAAACATAAATCTGCTAATTTTCCCTCTTCTACTGAACCAACATATTGAGCAATTCCGTGAGCGATCGCCGGATTAATCGTATACTTAGCAACATACCTTTTTGCACGAAAGTTATCTGCCTTTTGCTCTATTCCTTGTGGGTTAAGACTTCCCCGTTGCACCTTCATTTTGTGAGATGTCTGCCAGGTGCGAATTATCACTTCGCCTACTCTTCCCATAGCCTGGGAATCGGAAGAAATCATGCTAAATGCGCCTAAGTCGTGCAAAATGTCTTCAGCAGCAATGGTTTCTCGGCGGATGCGAGATTCGGCAAAAGCGACATCTTCGGCGATCGCTGGGTCGAGGTGATGGCATACCATCAACATATCCAGGTGTTCATCTAAGGTGTTGAGGGTGTAAGGACGTGTCGGGTTGGTGGAAGATGGCAGAACATTGGCTTGGCTACAAACTTTGATGATATCTGGTGCGTGTCCACCACCTGCACCTTCAGTGTGGTAGGTGTGGATGGTACGATTCTTGAAAGCGGCGATCGTATCTTCGACAAATCCGGCTTCGTTCAGGGTATCAGTATGAATAGCTACTTGGACATCATATTCATCGGCAACACTGAGGCAAGTATCAATTGCTGCGGGTGTGGTTCCCCAGTCTTCATGTAGTTTTAATCCCATTGCACCGGCGGCTACTTGTTCTACAAGTCCTTGGGGTTGACTGGCGTTACCTTTACCCAAAAATCCTAAGTTGACGGGAAAAGCATCAGCAGCTTGCAGCATTCGGTAAATATTCCAAGGGCCGGGGGTGCAGGTAGTGGCATTTGTACCAGTGGCGGGGCCAGTACCGCCGCCGATCATGGTGGTAATACCGGAAGCGATCGCAACTTCAATTTGTTGGGGACAAATAAAATGAATATGGGCATCAATACCGCCAGCAGTGAGAATCATTCCTTCACCAGCTAAGGCTTCAGTTCCAGGGCCAATAATAATATCTACATTATTTTGAATATAAGGATTTCCGGCTTTACCAATTTTGAAAATTTTGCCATTTTTAATACCGATATCTGCTTTGACAATACCCCACCAATCGAGAATTAAGGCATTAGTAATTACTAAATCTACAGCGCCATCAGCGTTAGAAATTGGGGATTGTCCCATGCCGTCTCGGATGACTTTACCACCGCCAAATTTCACTTCATCGCCGTAGGTAGTGAAATCTTGTTCAACTTCAATAAATAATTCTGTGTCTGCAAGTCGGATGCGATCGCCTACTGTTGGGCCGTAGGTTTCGGCGTAGGCGCGGCGATCCATTCTGTAACTCATGAGAAATCCTTTTTTTAAACGCAGAGGGACGCAGAGGGAAGCGCAGAGGTACGCGGAGGTTTTTAGAGGTTTCCATTAATTTTGGCGTTGAAGCCGTAGACTTGGCGAGTACCAACGAGGGGGATTAGAGTTATTTCTTTTTCATCGCCTGGTTCAAAGCGAACTGCGGTTCCTGCGGGGATATCGAGGCGCATTCCTCGCACTTGTTCTCTGTCAAAGTTTAAGGCGCTGTTAACTTCATAAAAGTGATAGTGAGAACCAACTTGTATGGGGCGATCGCCTGTATTTGATACTTGTAATTTTACAGTTGGACGACCAACATTTAGTTCTATTTCACCTGCTGGTGTGATAATTTCCCCAGGAATCATAATAAATTCAAAAATTAACGAATTGGATTATGTACTGTAACTAACTTTGTGCCATCAGGAAAAGTAGCTTCTACCTGTACTTCATGCACCATTTCTGATATTCCTTCCATGACATCATCCCGTGTCAATAGAGTTGTACCATAACTCATTAATTCAGCTACAGTTTGCCCATCTCTTGCACCTTCTAAAATTGCAGCAGAAATATAAGCGATCGCTTCAGGATAATTCAGTTTTAAACCCCTTCCTTTACGTCTTTCTGCTAATAAAGCAGCAGTAAAAATTAATAGCTTATCTTTTTCCTGCGGCGTAAGTTGCATTCCTATCTCCTTTGCGTCCTTCGCGCCTTCGTGGTTCGTTTAAACCTGCCACACTCTTGGTATACAATTACTACGATTCAGAAAAGAAACTCGCAGCAATTGCCAAACATTAATAAACCAGTTTCTCACCTCAGATGTAGAAGCACCGCGATATCGACACAATAATCCATGTTGTAAACGACTAACACCCACTTCTCCTTTCCCATCCCATAAATTTCGCGTTTTTTCGACAATTTCTCCTGAAACTCCACTACTAACCCAAACTAGAGAACCTACAATTGGTTTTCCACCCAAACCGTGGGGACTGTGAAAAGTTTCTTCGTTACCCCGTAACCATTGCCGATCAATCCATAAAGGAATACCTTCTTGCCAAATTTCCGTGTGCGATCGCCATTCTCCTTGCAAGAATTTTTCTCCTCTGGCACTGCGACCAAATCGGGTAATTTCCCAGCCTAACCAACTGCCCCCGGTTGCTAATTCTACCCGTAAATCTTGCCGATAAATCGCGTCGTTAAATAAAATTGTCTCTTGCGGCAACCATTCTAAACAAGCACCAGTATCAACTTGCATCTCGATAGTTTGTCTAGCTTGTAAGCCATTACTACGATATATCTTGCTTGCAGCTGCTGTAGTGATTAAGGCTTGGACTTGGGGTTGGAGGTGGATGTTGGAGGATAAGCGATCGCCTCCCACCACTCCCCCAGCCGTGTGTAAAATTACGCTATGACAAACTTTTTCCCCTTCTGGGTAAAATGGGCGTTGTACCTTCAGGGGCGCTTGTTGGTGATTGTAAATTAATTGGGTTTTACCCTGGCGATCGGCATAAACTAAATTAAGTTTGCCATGCCAACCTTCTGCTATTTGCGGATTGCAGGTCATTTATAAATTTTTATTTTTAAATTACTTCACCAAGGTGTACGCTAGTGCGATAGACCATATAGACAAAACCATTTTTATCACGAAAGCGCTGATATAACTTTTGAAAATTATTAATAAGCTGTTCGTATACTGACCCTTCACGCGGCAAATAAGAAACACTCATTGCTCGTCCAATAAGTCCAGTGAAATCTAACTGTTGTCTATAAGTAAAATTATATTCACGGATGTTAATAAAATGGGGAGTTACTAATAGTGGCTCTACCGACTGCATTCGAGATTCTGCTGGGTGATGATCAGATGCTTCGCGGACTATTCGACTATATTCTGTGGTTAAGGCATCTTCTTGATCGCGATTATTCCACACCACAGCCAAGCGTGCTGATGGTTTTAGAATGCGCTGAAATTCCAATAAAGTTGGTTCGGGATTAAACCAGTGGAAAGCTTGAAAACAAGTAACTAAATCAACTGAATTATCAGGTAGTTGGGTAAATTCTGCTGTTCCATCACGAAACTCTATCAAAGGATGTGGTTTAGCAGCTTCTCGCATCGCCGCGTTTGGTTCTATGGCTATGACATTAACTCCCCGTTCCGCTAACAATCTTGAAGCAATTCCTGTACCTGCACCAATATCTGCTGCTACGAGTTGTGAATTTTCACCTAATCCTTCCAAGATAATATCAATTGCATCTGCGGGGTA